>NZ_JBHXAY010000001.1:0-237012 GCF_042728775.1 Nocardia sp. NPDC060259 | reverse complement strand
GATCAGATCCTCGACGGATCCGTGATAGAACTCCAGCGCCCTTTTGAGCTCGACCGGGATCCTGGCGGGTTCGCTTGTTGTCGGGCACACAGGCTTTCCATCGATCACGTGAAACCTAGAACCGCTCACCAGAACTCACCGATCAGGGCGTGCTCGTTCGCCGGCGTCCGACTCCGGCCGGCGGGGTCGGGGTGTGAAAGC
The DNA here is from genome assembly GCF_042728775.1 of Nocardia sp. NPDC060259. Lineage (NCBI taxonomy): Bacteria > Bacillati > Actinomycetota > Actinomycetes > Mycobacteriales > Nocardiaceae > Nocardia > Nocardia sp. NPDC060259. The sequence continues at coordinate 236,811 of NZ_JBHXAY010000001.1, read as the reverse complement.
GGGCATGGTGGCTCCTGTCAATCGATCGACCGGCAGCTTGGACCCGTGGCTGACGAACATCAGGAAAGCGGCACCCGCTCCGGCCTTCGGAGCGTTCGTGGCGGTGTCGGACATGCACTGTACGACATGGCCGGGGATGCGACACCGCGCATCGAGAAATTCGCTCGAAGTGGCCGCTGTTCACCAAACGTCAAGTGGGGCAAGCACTATCGGGAAACCGTAGTCGCCAGGTGCGGGTCGGGTGAGGTCGGACCGGGTTGCTTGCGCAACCCGGTCCGGAGGTGTTCGCCGCAGGCCGGACGCGTGCACGCCGGCGCTGATACGCGGGCTCAGGTCACATTGGTGGTGGTGAGGGTCGGGGACGGGTTCGGGTAGCACGAGGTCGCGACGTTGCCGACGAAAGAGACGTTGGTTGTCATCGTCATGCCGGGACTGGCGTAGCTGGTCCCCGCGTACTTGCTGGTGATCGGCGTTCCGGCGACACCGGCGGTGACGTTGATGGTCACCGCGGGGGGAGTGAAGCTGGTGCCGCCCGCGATCGGACCCGGCACGGTGAGAACGACATTCCCACCCGACGTCGCTACCGAGCCGGCCACGGTACCCCCGGAGGCGGTCGCCGAGACCAAGGTCGAATTCGCGGGAGTCGGAATGGTCATCTTCAGGTTGCTGATGTTGTTCACGGTGAAGCCGGACGCCGAACTGGGAACCGACGAGGCGCCCGGCGTGATCGTGATGGCCACCGCGGAACCCGACGCCACCGAGCTCGGCGCGGTGCCGGTGACCGATGTGTTCATGCTCGAGGTTTGGCCGATACCGAAGACGGTGCCCCGGCAGCTCCAATTCACGCTGACGGGGGCGGCATTTACCGGTGCGGCCAAGCAGAATACGGTTGCGACGGCCACCGGAGCGAGAAATCCGGCGCGAAAGAGGGAAGAGGTCGATCTCATGGCGATCTCCAGAAATATCGAGCAGCGGTGTGACGGGATGTCGAGCCGCAAATGGGTGTTCAAAAAATATAGCCCGCTCTGCTCTTTCTGTGGCCGAAATCGTGAATCCTAACATGTCGGAATTATCATTATTCGCGATTAGATATTTACTCTGAATAGTTAATTCCGGAAAGCTTTCGAATTGTTCGCCGGGGCCGGACGGGTAGGATCGCGGCGGGTCTGTAGCCGCCAGGGCAACCCGCAGGCCTCCGAGACGCGACTGCCGCGGATCCCGAAGTGCCGCTGCCGATACCGAACCCGGAGGACTTGCCGATGACTGAGCGTCCTGACGCTTTCCCGGCCACGGATCCGACGCGTCATCAACCGCTGCGCCCGGTGACCTGCGCCGAGTTGACGAAGCAGGTGGGTTTCGAGCCGACGACGAGGACAGGCGACAACGACTGGAACTTCGACTGTACGAACTCGATCGATCTGTTCGCCAGAGCGCCCTACGGCAATCTGGTGAACGACTACCCCGGGGTCACGATCGCTCGTGACTCACGATTCGCCGTCCTCTACTTCTACTCTCGCTCGAGCTGAACGGCTCCTCGACCCGGCTGCTTCAGCTGACCACACCCCCGAGGTGCTCTCGGGTAGTAGGTCCAGCCCCGTCGGGTAAGGATCGTGGGAGATTCAGGCGCTGGGGTCAGCCTTCTTGCTCTGTCAGTGCGGCTGTCGTCAGGGTGAGGTGTCGAGTCAGGATGTCGACAGCGGCGTCGGCGTCACGGGCGAGTGTCGCCTCCTCCAATCGGCGATGCTCGTCGACGCTGTCTCGCTCCGGGCCGCGGTGTGCCGACCAGCGGCGAGCGAGCTCGCTCGCGACCCACAGCCGGTCGAAAGTTTCCAGCAGCACCGGGTTTCCACACCCTTCCAAGAGGGCGCGGTGAAAGACCCGATGAGCCTCGGCCCACGCCTCGCTGTAGTACTCGCCGTCCTCCGGGGCGAATGCCGGAGTGCGCGCGAACCGGTGGTAGGCAGCTCGGACATCGCCCTCCCAGTCGAGGTCACCCCGTTCGATCGACATCCGTAGCAGGACTGGCTCGATGGCCCGGCGGGCCTCGCCGATCTGCTGCCAGCGGTGATCGGAAAAGGCGGGGACCGCGAAGCCGCGATTGGTCAGCCGTTCGGCCAAGCCCTCGCCGACCAGCCGCACCAGCGCTTCACGCACGACGGCCAGACTCACCTCGTGTTGCCTGGAGAGATCCTGCGGTTTGAGCGCATCACCGGGTGCGTACTCGCCGCGCATGATCGCGTTCCGCAAGTGCGCGTAGACCTGCTCGGAAAGCATCTGCTTCGCCGGCGAGGTCGGGGTGTGGGCTGTCCGAGTCATGCTCCGATCATAGATCGATTTGCAAAATCATCGATTATTCCTGCTTTCGTCGATTGCGCTCGAATGACACGATCAGAAAGTTGCGCGGCTGAGGCGGTGGGCCGGTGCGACGCCGACACCGCCAGGCCGCCACGGCTGATCACGGACCGATCGACGTCGCTGACAGCCGCCTCTGCTCGGCGGCCTCGTGAAAGGCGACGACCGCCTCACCATTGACTCTTGCCCACTCGGTGAGCTTTCTGATGGGCTCCTCCAGGGTGCGCCCGAGCTCGGTCATGCTGTACTCCACGCGGGGTGGCGCTTCGGCGTACGTGCGCCGATCGATGAGCCCGTTGTCCTGTAGGCGGCGCAGCGTCTGCGTCAGCACCTTGCGCGAGACGCCACCGATCAATTCGACCAGCTCACCATGGCGCAGGGGGCCGTCGCTCAGGGCGAAGAGTGTGACCACGGCCCATTTGCTGGAGATGATCTCGATGGCCATGCGGGCAGGGCAGTCGGCGAGGAACACGGTTCCGGGGCGGAGGCTCACAAGCCGAAGGGTACCTTTTGGTACCTAACGGATACCTACCTTCAAACGTATGCAGCACACCACGTTCGAAGACGCCACACTTCGGCCGATCCTGAACCTCGGGTTCAACGGCGGACCGAACCGTTCCGTGTCCACACTCGGACCGCCGACCACGACGCCGTGATCTCCCAGCCCGCGCAACTCTGCACCCGGCTGTTCGAAAGTGCCTGACCGGCGAACCGTGCCAGGTCGGCGCATGTCCCACTCCGCTTCGCCCAACAATCGAGGTTTCACCATGTTCATCGTCTATGTCACCATCGCAGCCCTGACGTCAGTGGTGCTCCTGGCTTCCGCCGGAGCCAAATTCACCCGGCCTCAGCGGCTCGTCGACCAGATGTCCACCCTCGGCCTGCCGTACAGCGTGCTGCCGTTCCTGGGCCTCGCCCAGATAGCCGGCGTCGGTGGTCTGATCATCGGACTCTGGTGGGAGCCTGTCGGCATCGCCGCTGCCGTCGGCTTGGCGCTCTACTTCATCGGTGCAGTCGCCACACACCTGCGTGTCGGTGACTACAAGGGAGCACTCCCGGCAACCGTCCTCACCGCTGTCGCCATCGTTCTCGCCGCAGCACGCTCCGTAACCCTGTGACTGCCTCCACTCTCCGGTTCCTCATAAATGTCAAGCGTTCAGTCTGAAAGCCACCGAAGGGCTCATGGTGCCCTCAACGATCAGTGGCCACGGCCATGCTTCGGCGACAGGCATACCTGCGGTGCGGGGGTGCGTCGGCCGAGCCTTCCCGCGAAACCCGGACTCTGCCGTCTCGCCCGACCTAGGACGCTCTGGCCAAGCACGAATCGATGGTGGGGTAACAAGCTTCGAGACAGGAACGGTATGCCTTTCGGATCCGGCGACCGTCCGGGTCCGGGAGGATCTGATGACAGCATCACCTTCTCGGTTCACCGCGATGCACCGCCAGGTCCTCGGCGCGGTAGCGGCTCTCGGCATCTTCGCCTCGCTGCTGGTGCCGGGCCCTGCGCATGCTGCCACTGCGACGATCGACCATCGCGTCGCGCGCAGCGACACCTGGGAGCAGCTCTACGTCTATTCACCGGCGATGGGCCGCGTGGTCGGCCTGGACGTGCTGCATCCGCGGGGATCCGCACCACGTCCCACCCTGTATCTGCTCGATGGCACGGGCGCGCGCGATGATCAGGCGCAGAGCACCTGGACGATGCGCACCGATGCGCCGGCCTTCTTCGCGGACAAGAATGTCAACGTGGTGATGCCGATCGGCGGTGGCGGCACGTTCTACACCGATTGGCTCGAAGACGACGACGCGCTCGGTCACAACCGGTGGGAACAGTTCCTGACTCACGAACTGCCGCGATTGATGAATCAAGAGCTCTCGGGAAACGGTGTGAACGCGGTCGCAGGGCTGTCGATGGGCGCGCAGGCCGCGGCAACGCTTGCCTTCCGTAACCCTGGCCTCTACCGGGCCGTCGGCGTCTTCAGCGGTTGTCTGCTCACCGGCGGCGTCGGCCAGCCCATGGTCCGTGCTGCGGTGCATCACCGTGGCGGGAACCCGGACAAGATGTGGGGCGGCTCGCTCGCGCCCGGCTGGGCAGCCCACGATCCCACCAAACACTTGGGCGCTCTTCGCAACACCGCGTTGTACATGTCTGTCGGCAGCGGCTCGCAGGGCCCGGCCGATGTCGACTTCGACCCCAGTTACTCCTACCCGCTCGACCTCGCCGGGGCAATCAGCCTGGAGGAAGGCGCACACGCCTGTACCCGGACCGTCGAAGGGTTGATGCGGGGTGCGGGCCTGCGACCCACTGTGCGGTATACAGCGTTCGGCACCCATTCCTGGCCGTACTGGCAACAGGCGCTACATGACTCGTGGCCCACTCTGCGTGCCGGGCTCGGCATCTGACGAGGCTGTCCCGAATAGCGATCAGGGGCTGAGTACGTTACCCGCCCCCGATTCCGGGCCGCCGTATGTATCGTCGAATGAGTTTGCGATTGCGGTGATACGGCCACCACCGATCCCGGAAAGACAGTGAGCCGGCCAGCAGTATTGCCCCGACAACAGTGAAGAAGCCGGCAAAGACGACAGTCACGAGGAATTCGACACTGAACTCGGCGCCGTAGCTCAACACGCCGGGCACCAGGAAGCAGAAGGGCACGAAGCCGACGAACGACCATGCGAACGCCCGATAATAGAGAAAGAACCATCCATCCCACCAGCCGAGCAGACCCCACAGTGCAATTCCGAGACCGATGAACGCCAGCCACAACCATAGGCCGAGCAGGTCGGTTTCACTCGGTGAGAACGTATCCGTCCGCCCGTCGACCGTGATGCCGACGACTTGCCCGCGCCACAGCTGCAGACTCGCCGGCAGGCCCGCTCGAGACCTGTCGTAGAGATCCCAGCTCACCTCATGGGATTGGCGGGAACCATCGCCGCGCTGCCATGTGAGCTCGTAATGGGTTGTCCTGGTGGTGCTTGTTGTGCCGTCGCTGCCGGTCGTCGTGGAAGTCGTTTCATAAGTACGCCGCTCACTGATCGAGACAGACTCCTCGGTGAAACAGGTGCCTCCGGTCTGCTCACATCGCAGAGCATGGTGGAACTGCCTTGTCTGACGATAGGGGTCGATGGCAGCGGTGAGCGCGAACACGATCACACTCACGCCGACGAGAACGACAAGCAATCGTCCGAGCGAGAGCGTGCGCCGCAGACGCGATGGTGTGCGATCCCGCTCAGGTCTCAAGTCGGCTCCGGTGATACTCGTCCGAGACCTCCAAGTCTACGGCTCCAGACGTCGATGCAACTCGGTTTCCTTGCGCTGGAACAGGATCCGATTCGCCGCGCCTGGAAGCCATGCGAATACGCGGTGCCGATTTGTCGAAACGGGTTACCGCGCAGGCGATCCCGTGAAGGGTTTCACTGGGTGTAGAGGGGGAACGGGCGGCGATCGAGCAGCCGGGCCACCGCGTCATGGCCGAATCAGTGCTGCGCGTTCCAGAAACCGATCGCGATCGCACCCCACCAGCAAACCTGGGAGATCGCTCCCGAGGCCGCTCCCCACAGCAGCAACCCTGCGGGCAATGGAGCGGACGTAGCCTCAGAAAGTCGACGGCTGAGCAGCGTGGCCTGGATGCCGTTGATCGTGAGCAGCGCGGTGAACACCATCTTTGTCTGCGTGAGAGGCGAACTCAGATTCGGCTCCAACACGCACCCGCTGGCGACCAGTGCGGCCAGTCCCGCCCAGATCGGTACGTGCATGCGGGAGACCCCAGCCATCGCCTCGGCCAGAGTGCTTCGCCCCAGCAGCCATAACAACGTCAGATAGTCGGCGATCAGGACACCGCCGAATCCCAGGACCAGCGCGGCCAGATGCACGAACAGCCCCGCTGTGTGCAGAGCGGGATCTGGATGAACGTGCGTAGCGACCCACAGCGCGGCCGCGAGTACCGCTGTCGAGGCCGCCGAGCAGGCGCCGATCAGCCACCACGAGTCCAGAAGGCCGATCGGGCGTGCTGGTTCGGGAGCCGGCCACCGATTCCGGACGCGGACGGTTCGGGTAAAGATGCACGGAGAACGCACACCGACCGCAGGAGGACGGTGAGGATGAGTAGTGGGTGGGGCGTGTCTGTCGGCGCGCAGAACATGGTGTGCGTGTCTGTCGGCGCCGGCGCAGAGCCACTCGTCAGCGGCGGGCGCACCGCGACCTCGACCGGCTCCGGCACAGTCGAAAACTTTCGCGGGTTCGGCGATCTGCTGTGTGCCCCACAGCAGTTCTCGATGCCGGAGGCGGCGGCTGCCGACCTGATCGCGCACGCGGTCGAAGACATGCTGGCAGCCGTCGGCGCGGTTGCCGAGCACACCGTGCTCGCTCATCCTGCCGTCTACCGGTGCAGTCAGCTCGCCTCCTTGCGGCAAGCCCTGGATCGATGCGGGCTGGACGCCGTCGACCTCGTGACCGAGCCGCTGGCCTGCGCCGCAGCGCTGAATCACCGGGTCGACCGTGAAGATCCTGACGCTGCTGCAAATCCCGGGCCGGTCCTGGTCTATGACCTGGGTGCGACCTCGCTCGACCTCGCCGTCGTCATCGACGACGAAACCGGCCACAGGATCGCTGGAACGCCGGTGCGTTCGTACCGCTTCGGTGGCCGCTGTACGGCAGCGGCGGTTGCCGCGGCGATCCATGACCATGGCCACGACATCGAACCCGGCTCGGGTACGGCCGATTCCCGGCTGGCCGGCAATGTCCGCGCCGCGCTCGTGCGCGATTCTGCACCGCTGATCGACGAATGTCTGCGCGCCGCCGGGCTTCCAGCTGAGCAGTTGGGCGCGGTCCTGCTTGTCGGCGGAGCGGCCACCCCGGCTGAGGTGGCCCACGCACTCGCGGATCTGCTGCGATGCCCGATCGTGCGAGGCAACATGCCAGCGCACTCCATCGCGCTGGGCGCGGCCGTGCTGGGCGCCGCACGCCCCGCACCCGACATCGTGATGGCGCCGCTACGTCGAGCGGCTCCCCGGATCGCACTGGCACTGGCAACGATCGCGGCGCCGGTCTTCGCCTCAGCCGGAGCCGGATTCGTCAGCCTCGACATCGGCGAGCGCGAACCCGGCCTCGCCCACACAGGCGAGCATCCCTCGCCCACACTCTTCGAAGGGTCCGTCCGCGGCACACCGGAGCCCACGCCGGTCATACATCAGACCGCCACACACAACTCCGTGCCCGCTTCGTTGAGTCGAGCAAGCACGGAGCCTTGGACCGCAGTGCCCGCAATGAACTGGCCATTCGATCCGCCTCCGGCAACCGGGAATCACGTGCCGCTCGAGCCGCGGCCCCGACCAGCTACCCTCGAACGGTTCGATCCGCCGACGACGCCGAGTGACGGCCATTCAACAGCAGCCGTCCTGGCCGAATCGACCGACTTCCCGGTCATAGCTGTCCACTACCCAGAACCTGAGGACCATCGCGGCCGGCAGCATCACGACGATCCTCGACAGCTGCCAGAAGCGCCGCCGGATCCGACACCGTCCCAGCCGGCCGACTCCCCGACGAATCCGCCCACGGGCAGCGCTCCCTCCGAACCGGTCGACAACACACCGCCGCCGGCGACCACGCCCGGAGACCCGACATCGAACCCGTCCAACGCCGATACCCCCGCTGCCGCGACCACAAGCGATGGTGCCGCCATCGCGAGCGGATAGCGGTGACTGACCGGGTGTACCAACGACACAGGAATGGTCCGCACCTGGCTGGGGTAGCTCACGCTCGTCTGTCGGTATACCGGCCCCACCGAGCCTTAACGGCACCGGCGGGGCCGGTGTTGTCCGGATGCTCGTCGTCAACTCTGACTTCGCGACGTCCTGAGCTTCCAGCCGTCACGATTGCGTAGCGGTGTGCAAGACCGTGGTCCTGCGGGGAATAGAGTGCAATATCGTTGTGGTTTCCGTGGCCGAACGAGGTACGGGGCGGGGCGATATGGACGATGGACGCCGCGCGTCCGGCGACATCAGCTCGATCGAGCGGGTCGACCCACTGGTGCCGACTGACGGCGGGCCGATCGTGACTCCAGGCAACGTCGAACACATTGCCTCGGTGCTGGCCGACCCCGCGCAGGCCTGGCGGTCAGAGCCGGTCGGTCGCAAGATGGCGGCAGCGAATCTTCGCGGCATCGACATCCCGGACAACGCCGATCACGTGGTGATCGACCGCGAGCTCGAGCAGGCGATGGGCGATGACGACATGGTGCCCGCGTTGTGGCTCAAGCGGGCAGCCGCGGCCGCGGATTCGGTCGCTCTGATCAAGACACCCCGCGGACCGGCGACCGGCTTCCTGGTGTCGGACGAGCTGCTGCTCACCAACTGGCACGTATTCCCGACGTTGGAATCGGCACAAGATCCTCGGGTCCGCGCGGTCTTCCGGTTCGAGGAAAACGAAGCCGGCCAGATCCGTTCCTCGGTGAGCTTGAGGTTGGACCCGGACCGATTCTTCGTCACCGGCGACCGGGAACTCGACTTCGCGTTGGTGGCAGTCTCCGCACTGCCCAACGGAAAAGCGGCGGCGACCAGATTCGGCCGGATCCGATTGAACCCGGCCATCGGGAAGGTCCTCCAGGGCCAGCCACTCAACATCATCCAACATCCGGGCGGGAATCCGCGCAAACTGGCGTTCCGACAGAACCTGTTGCTGAAGGTGGACCCGACACGGCTGATCTATCAAACCGACACGATGCCCGGATCGTCCGGTTCACCGGTGTTCAACGACGAGTGGGAGCTGGTCGGGCTGCACCATCGTGCCGAACAGGCACAGGACGCTCAGGGCAGGCAGATCGACATCAACGGCAACCTCGTCACACGACAGACACCCGATCACCTACGCCACTGGATCGCCAACGCGGGCATACGTGTATCGAGCATCGTCGCTCGACTGGAAACGCTGAACCTGTCGACGGACCAGGCCGCATTGCTCACCAAAGTTCTGCAACAAGACTAGGAGCAGGTCCATGTCGACAACGCTGCTGTTCATCCATGGTCGTAGTCAGGAGAGTGACGACGAGATCGCTCGCGATCCTGACCGGCTCGCGGCCTACGTCCTGGGTATGAAGCGGAAATGGGTCGGGGGACTGGCCAAGGGATTGATCACGGCTGGACGCGGTCCTATCGACGAATCCCACGTCGTGTTCCCGTTCTACGGCAACGTCTTCGCCACCGCCATCAAGGATTTCGAGGCAGGCGGTGGCCGACGGCCGGAGCTCGAAATGCTCGACACCGCTGCCGACGCCGACGAAGCGAAGCTGGTGCAGACAAAGGTCGCTCTGCTTCTGGATGCCGCGGGCGCGATCCGCTACGACCCGGTCAAAGAACTCGGCTACACCGATCCCGGGGTCGGGCTCACCGAACACGACGTGGCGCAGGAGCTCGGGTTCGGAGATGCGCTCAAGCTGCCGGTGGTGCGTGGCGCCCTGCAATTCCTGAGCCGCAAGACCGGGGCACCCGCGCTGATCATCGAACGATTCCTCGACGACGTCGCCTACTACCTGGAAATGACCGAGATGCGAGAGCAGGTCCTCGCTCTCGTCGAGCGGGACCTACGGGCGAAAATGGGGTCGGGCGGTGATGTCGTGATCGTCGGGCACAGCCTGGGCAGCATCGTCGCCTACGACCTGCTCACCCGGCTCCCGGCGGCATACAAGGTCAGGCAGCTGGTGACCGCCGGCAGCCCGTTGGGGTTCCCGATCGTGCAGAAGAACCTTCTGGGCAAGGTCGCCGGGCGGCGCCCCGGTATCCCAGCGCAAGTCCCGACCCGCGCAGCTGCGTGGTTGAACGCCTATGACGTGCTGGACATCGTCGCCCTCGTCCACCCGTTGGCGGGAGCATTCGACGAGTCCTTCGCCGGCCAGCTCGCCGATGAGCGAACCCACAACCCGACCGGACCCCATGCCATCGAAGACTATCTCGCCGACCCGGACGTCGCGGTGCCGATCGCTCGTGCGATGGAACGATGACCCTCCTAGCTGATCCTGATCTGTGGATTCGGCGAGGCGGGATTGTCGGCGCGCATGCATAACAGGTGAACGGGGAAGCGACATGGTTGAATCTGCGGAGTCTGGCGACCTGGCTCGCCTGCACGAGGACCTGCGTGCCGAGTACGCGCAACTGCTCGACATCGTCAACGGGTTCGATCAACGACTGCTCACCATCAAGGGCTGGGGGGTCACGCTGAGTCTGGCCGCCCTGGGCCTGGGATTTCAGCAGAACCACTACGGCTTGTTCCTCGTCGCTGCCGCCAGCGGGGTCGCGTTCTGGCTGCTCGAGGCATTCACCAAAGCTCACCAGGTGCACTACTACCCCCGCATGCGTGCCATCGAAATGACTGCGCACACACTGTTCTCGGTAGTGTTGCCCGGCGGCGAACGTGCATCCTCACCGCTCATCGACTGGAGTTGGTGGGTCGCCGAAAACCCGGTCCGACCCGACGGGCACCGGGCCGACCCTGCCGATCCCAAACCGGGGGAGCGCCCATCCTCGTGGTGGCGGCGGCAGCCGTGGTTCTTTGCTCACGTCATGTTTCCACACGTCGTCGCTATCGCGTTGGGAACCGTGTTGTTCGTACTCGGCCTCGCCGGGGTCTTCGGCCCGATCTGAGAGCCTGATTTCGCCGAGACCAGTGGATCTCAGCGTTGCCGCCCGATACCGGAATTCACCGATAGACGACGTCCGAATTCACAGCAGCTGGGGGCCGCGGAGTAACGGTCGCGTGTGGTGGTGATTTGGACGGCGGCCCCGGGGCGGTGGAAACTCCGATCCGACGTGGGCGCCGAGGGTTGTCAGCGTCGCTCGGGGGAGGATAGTGCCGTGTGTGATGGTGTTCTCCTGACCCACCGACCGAGGAGTGCGTAGTCCGGCTCGATAGGTGCAGACATGAGCGACAGTTCCGACTCCGGGAATGGGTTCGGGCGACCAACGGCGGGAATCGAATTCGGCGCCGTGGCTGCTTTCGCCGCCGCGTGGGAAGCCGATGTCGAGCCGCCGCTCATCGCCGACTACCTGCCGGGCGCACGCCTGGATGCGCTGATCGAACTGATTCGGATCGACCTGCGGCATCGGCGGCTGCGCCGACCGCCCGCGACCCACCCCGACGATCCCGTCGCGGCCACCCCCAGGCCCAAGCGGCTGCGCGAATACTGTGCCGAATTTCCCGAGCTGACGCGGGATCGAATTCCGGCCAGTCTGGTGTACGACGAGTTCGTGATCCGCCGCCACAGCGGCGAACGCGTGGATGCGGGCGAATATCTGCGGGAGTACCCCGAGCAGGCGGCGCGGCTGCGCGAGCTGCTCAACGCCGACCACGAGGACCAAACCACCCGGCGCGGCGGCCCGGAACTTACCGCCGCGACCTCTGTCGATTCGATCACCTCGTCGGGGGATGCGACTCGCACTGCCGCCGACCCCCGCACCGCCAACGACCCGACCGGTGCCCCGGCCACCAGACTGGGCCGTCTCGTGATCGGCGATCGCATCGATGATTTCGATCTGCTCACGGCCCTGGGCAGCGGTGCGTTCGCTCGGGTGTTCCTGGCCCGGCAGCGCTCGATGCAGCGGCTGGTCGCGGTGAAGATCTCCGCCGACCGCGGCACCGAACCGCAGACCCTGGCCCAGCTCGACCACGACTACATCGTGCGAGTCTTCGATCAGCGGCTGCTGGACGAGCCCGACCTGGACAGAGATCCCGGTGGGCCTCGGCTGCGACTGCTGTATATGCAATTCCTGCCCGGCGGCACCCTGCTGGGCGTGTTGCACCGGGTACGGGCCACCCCACCGGACCAGCGCAGCGGACAGCTGCTGCTGGACGCGGTGGATGCCGCGATGGCGGAGAAGGCCGAGATCCGGCCGACCGATTCCAGTGTGCGCGCGGAGATCGCGAGGCTGTCGTGGCCGGAAACCGTCGCCTGGCTCGGGCGCAGGCTCGCCGAGGCGCTGGCCTACGCGGACGCGAATGGCGTGCTGCACCGTGACGTCAAACCGGCCAATGTGCTGCTCACCGCCGAGGCCGTGCCGAAGCTCGCCGATTTCAACGTCAGTTTCAGCCGCGATCTCGACGAGACCAACCCGGTCGCCTATTTCGGCGGCACATTGTCGTACATGGCGCCCGAACAGCTGGAGGTCTGCCACCCTGGCTACGACCGGTCCGTCGACGATCTCGATACCCGCGCGGACATCTATTCGCTCGGCGTTGTGCTGTGGGAGCTGCTCACCGGGGACAAGCCATTCGACGACACCACCGCGGGCGAACACGACGATGCCACCACGCTGGCGGCCATGGTGCAGCGCCGTCGCACCGGGGTGGATCCGGGCGCGCTGGAGCGGATTCCGCCTGACTGCCCGGCGGGGCTGCGCCGGGTGCTGCTGATGTGCCTGGCGCCCGAGCGTGACCAGCGGTGGGCCGGTGGCGCGGAATTGGCTCAGCAGCTGGAAGTGTGCCTCGACGAGCGCGCCCGCGACCTGGTGGACCCGCCACCGTCCAGCTGGCGGCTGCGACTACGGCCCTGGCTGGTGCCGGTGGTGGCGCTGGCCCTTGTCGTCCCGAATGCGCTCGCATCGGCGTACAACATCGAGCACAACGCGACGCTGATCTTCGAACGGCTGAGCCTCCCGGCGCAGCACGCGGCACGGTTCACCGCAGCCATGACGAACGTGGTGTTCTTCCCGTTGGGCATCGCCCTGGTGCTGTACATGGCGCGGTATCTGCTCATCGTCCCGCGCGGCCTGCGCCGGGGTCGGGAATACGACGCACGGGTGCTGGCCCGGGCACGATCGGATGCCCTGTTGTTCGGTGATCGTGCTGTGCTGGTGTCGTTTTCGCTGTGGACTCTGGCGGCGATCATCATCCCGCTCGTGATGCACTTCACGACCAAAGAGCTCACCGGGGAGATGCTGCTGCACTACCTGGGCGGAGCAGTGGTCTGCGGTGCGATGGCAGTGGCCTACCCATTCTTCCTGGTGACGTTCTACATGGTGCGCTGTCTCTATCCGATGCTCCTCTCACACGGCGACATCACGGCGGTCGATGCGCTGCGCCTGCGCGGACTCGATCGCCGGTGCACCGTGTATCTCGCCGTGGCGGCGGCGGTGCCGCTGCTGGCGATTGCCGGGGTGACCTTGCTTCCGCCGGACGACATGCCGTTGGTGCTCCTGGCCGTGCGAGTGTTGTGCGTTGGCGCGGTCCTTGCCTTCATCGTCGTGTATGTGCTGTTCCGGGCGATCGAGGCCGATCTGAGCGCGCTGCGACGTGTGGTGGATCCGGTCGGCGGACAGCGGGAGCCGGACGCGATGCGATCTTGACCGCTCTCGTCACAGCGGCCTCTCGACTTCGTGCGGAGTGGGTCGCCGATAACCAGGCTTGCTCGATCTCGCTACGCGGGTGCGACGGTGAAAAGCCGGGTTGCGCCACGACGCCTACCCCCATAGCTGGTGACGTCCCTCCGCGGTACCGAAACATGCTGCCTTGGAATAGCTTTCGGACGTCAAAGTAGATACCGACACTCTGGCGGAATCGCCACTGTCATCGGCTGTTTGCCTGTGGAATAGGTCCCGAGTCGTCTGAACGCAGACGCACGAGCGGAGGTCGGCGCCGAGGAGGGCTCCGTAGAATCGTTCGACGTCCGGCAACGCCTCGCTGCATGCACGCTCATGAATCTCGGAAAAATAGTCGCGAAGCAGTGCCCTCGCGGCGTGAACAACGGGCTCACTACCGCCGGCATCATCCATGCCGAGAATCTCGCGGACCCGGGCCCGAAATTGGTTACGGGACAATGAGAAGCCGTCGCGGATCTCCTCCGCCGACGGCCCGCCGACCGGCTGTAGCCGGAGGGCGAAGTCGATGATGGCTTCTTCTTCGGGGTGCATGCTCGCAACCCGGTCAGAAGGCGGCTTCGTCGAGGTCCATGATCTCGCGGTCGAGATTGGCCAGGACACCACGGGTAGCAGTCAACTGCGGCAGCACGTTGCGGGCGAAGAACCCTGCCACGGCGACCTTGCCGCGATAGAAGGAGGCATCACGCGCTGCCGTGCCGGCGGTCAACGCCGCCTCGGCGACGATAGCCTGCTCCAGCAGCCGCCAGCCGATCAGCAAATCACCCACGGCCACAAGGAAACGCACCGAACCGAGGCCGACCTTATACAACTCGCGCGGGTCCTTCGCGGCGGACATCATGTAGCCGGTCAGCGCGACAGCCATGGCTTGGACGTCGGCCAGAGCGGTGGCCAGCAGTGGCAAATCGGCTTTGACGGCCGCGCAGTCGGATTTCACGGTGAGTGTGATCCGGTCGGTGAGATGTGCCAGCGCGGCGCCCTGCCCGCGAACGATCTTGCGGAAGAAGAAGTCCAGAGCCTGGATGGCGGTGGTCCCCTCGTACAGCGAGTCGATCTTGGCGTCCCGGACGTACTGCTCGATCGGATAGTCCTGCAGGAAACCCGAGCCACCGAGGGTCTGCAGTGACTCGGTCAACATCTCATACGCTCGTTCGGACCCGACGCCCTTGACGATCGGCAGCAGCAGATCGTCGACCTGACGCGCCATCTGTGCATCCGCGCCCGAGACCGCCTGGGCGACAACACTGTCCTGATGCGCTGCCGTGTAGAGATAGACCGCGCGCAGACCTTCGGCATAGGACTTCTGCAGCATCAGACTGCGCCGCACGTCAGGGTGGGCGATGATCGGCACCCGCGGAGCGGTCTTGTCCAGCATCTGGGCCATGTCGGCGCCTTGGACCCGTTCTTTGGCGTAGGCCAGCGCGTTGAGATACCCGGTGGACAGGGTGCCCGCAGATTTCACGCCGACGGTCATGCGAGCGTTCTCGATCACCTTGAACATCTGGGCGATGCCGTCGTGCACGTCACCTACGAGATAGCCAACGGCCGGGATTCCGTGTCCGCCGAAGGTGATCTCGCACGTCGGCGAGGATTTCAGGCCCATCTTGTGCTCGACGCCGGTGACGAAGACACCGTTGCGGTCACGCAGATCCAGGGTTTCGGGATCGAACAGATGGTTCGGGACATAGAACAGGCTCAGCCCCTTGGTCCCCGGACCCGCGAACTCGGGACGGGCCAGCACGAGGTGGAAGATGTTCTCGGCGGTGTCGCCGACATCGCCACCAGAGATGAATCGCTTGACGCCTTCGATGTGCCAGGTCCCGTCGGCCTGGGCGATCGCCTTGGTGCGTCCGGCGCCGACATCGGAGCCGGCATCCGGCTCGGTGAGCACCATCGTCGCCGACCAGCCTCGTTCGATGCCGATCTTGGCCCAGCGCTTCTGCTGCTCGTTGCCCACGCCATACAGCACAGTGGCCATTGCCGGGCCCAGGCTGTAGAAGAAGGCCGCCGAAGGGTCGGCACAACTGAGTATCTCGTTGACCGCCCAGGTCAGTGCCGCCGGCGCCGGCTGGCCGCCCATGCCTTCGGCCATCCCGACCCGCCACCACTGTGCGTCCTTTGCCACCTTCACGGTGGCTGCCAGCGCCTCGGACACCACGATGCGATGTTCCTCGGGGATGAACGTGGGTGGGTTGCGGTCGGCGACGGCGAACGATGCGGCCAGCGGACCTTCAGCCAAGGCGGCAGCCTCGCTCAGCATCACCTTCGCGGTCTCGGAGTCCAGGTCGCCGAATGCCCCGGAATCAAGAATGGAATCCAATCCCAGTACTTCGAACAAGTTGAATTCGATGTCCCGAACATTCGCGATGTAATGGCCCACGTTCCGACTCCATTTCCCGGCGTTGACGGTTATGGGGAAACGATGCACAACAATCCGGGATCTACGCAACCGTAACCCGGGAAACCTACGGCAACGAAACCGTAGGAAACCAGGAACGGCCCCTTTGTGAGCTCGATCACTGCCAGTTCTGGTCGCTTGCCCATCTCGCTGTGTTGCGTCTCGAATGGGAGCGCGCCAAAACCTTGCGATGTTCGTCGACTCGCGAGCGCGAGATAGAGCGCCGCGGCGTCTTACGTCAAAGTTGCTATGCGTGTTGCCATTTCGGCAACCATGGGTCAACCTCGCGTTGCACGTAAAGAGATGCGAACACCGTCGACAACCAGCTCGGCCGACTGCATGTCCTTATTCAACCCGACGGCGCCCATCATGAGATGGGCATTTCAGAGCAAGGCATCATGCCCTTGTCTGGAGATTCCTGTGTCCGAAAATCTGAGTGCCCACAAGGCTCAGGATCCAACTAGGCTCGAAATAGTCGCAATGCCGAGCCCTTGACATTGCTGCAACCCACTGCTGGACATTCCATGACGGACTGTAGATATCGATTCTTTACTGTCTCGCAGCGGGTCCTTGAACACCCAATGGTGAGCACGTCGTTGTCGGCGGCGATCGTCGCTGCGGCGTCGGTCTCGATGACCGCGGCGGTCGGTGTCAGCCCGGCGCTGTACCCGATGGCGCCGAGTCGGGCAGCGAGGTGCGCTTTTCGGCCGGTCAGGCGCCGGGGTCGATGAGGACTTTTCCTTCGACCTGTCCGGCGGCGAGGCGGTCCAGGCAGGCGCCCAGCTGCGCCAATCCGACCGGTGGTTCGGCGAATTCCTCGCCGAGGATGGGCATTTCGGTCAGGATCTGCAGGGCGGCGGGCAGGTCGGTGTCGCAGACGTGTGCCAGTGTGGTTTCGAGGGTGATCTCGCGGAAGATCATCGAGTGCAGGTCGAGTTCGGGTTTCTGCTTCGGGATACCGACGGCTTCGACGCGGCCGCCGTCTGTGACCAGGTCCAGCGCGAGTGCCAGTTGGCCCGGCGCGCCGCTGGCCTCGATGACCACATCGGGTTTGGCGCCGTCGAGGGCGTCAGTGATGTCCGCTGTCAGCGACGACGACGCGGTCACGGTGATGTCGGCACCGAGGCGCTGGGCGCGAGCCAGGCGTGAGTCCGCGATGTCGACGACGGTGATCTCGTAGTCGCCGAGATGACGTAATCCGGCCAGCACGAACGAGCCGATCGCACCCGCCCCGATCACCACGACGCGATCTCCCGCCACGGCGCCGGCGCGGCGCGCGGCGTGGATGCCCACGGCCAGCGGTTGGGCGAGGGCGCCGTGGTCGCTGCTCAGGCCGGGTGGCAGGGTACGCAGTGTCGCGGTGGGCACCGCGACGTATTCGGCCATCCCGCCGTGGATATTGAGGCCCAGCGTCCGGTACCGCGTGCACTTGTTGGTCCGGCCCTGGTGGCAGCGCCGGCACTCACCGCACCAGATGCCTGCGCCGCTGGCGACCAGGGTGCCCGGCACCAGCGGGGACTGTGGGTCGACCTCGACGATCTCGCCGACGAATTCGTGCCCGGGGATGAGCGGACCGAGGTGCCCGCTGTGCGGGTGCGGCTGGTGGACGGGAAAGACTTTCGGCCCGGCGGTCCACTCGGCGGCATCGGTGCCACAGATTCCCGATCGCAGGACTTTCACCAGAGCTTCCCCGGGACCGGGGGTCGGAATCCGGACTTCCTCTACCCGAATGTCCTGTGGCCCATGGTAGAAGGCGGCTCGCATCGTCGATGGCACAGCAGTGTCTTTCTGCTCGAAAGGAGGAGTTCGGTCTCAGTGGGGGTTTGGATCCGGGCCGGTGAGGGCACCGGCCCGGATCCGCGGTGTCACACGGTGGCGGGAGCGCCGTCGCGCGGGTCGGAAACCGTTTGGGCGGCAACAGTTTCAGTGACGGCTCCGGTGCGCGGCAGCAGCAACGCCACTACCGCGGCGAGGGCGAAGAAGCCCGCGCAGACGATCAGACCGCCCTGGAAACCGATGCTGGCGGCCAGCCCGGCCAGGATGAACGGCGCCAGCGCCGAGACACCGCGTCCGACGTTGAAGCAGAACCCGGCACCGGTGGCGCGGGCCCTGGTCGGGAACAGTTCGCCGAGGTAGGAGCCGAACAGGCCGAAGAAGGCGGTGAAGGCGCCGAAGAGGGGGCCCAGCCACAGCAGAGCGGTCAGATCGGTGGTTATCGCGTAGATCGGCAGGGTCGCCGCGACCCCGAACAGGGTGATGACGATGGTGCGGTGGCGGCCGATGTGGTCGGCGAGGTAGCCGAATCCGTTGTAACCGGCGAACATTCCCAGGTTGACGATGGTGACGAACAGTGCGACCGATCCCTTGTCGAGGCCTCGCTCGGTGGTGAGGTAGGTGGGCAGCCAGGTCATCGCACCCCAATAGCCGAACAGGGCCAGGGCGGCCATGAGGGTGCCGAGCAGCGTGCGGCGGCGCAGCGAAGAGCCCAGCACATCACGGACGGAGACGACCTCGGCGGCCTTCTGCGCGGCCCAGGTGGCGGATTCGGTGAAGAAGATCGCCACAATGGCGATCGGCAGCACGACCGCGGCGCCTGCTACCAGGAACATCAGCCGCCAGTCGGGCAGGAACCAGCCCGAGATGGTGGCGGCCATGGCACCGCCGGCGGGGAATGCGCTGATCACGAACGCCGCGGCGCGACCACGGTGCTTTTCCGGCCAGGTTTCCACAACGTAGGCCGAGACCACGCTCCAGACCGCGCCGAGGCCGATACCGGCCAGGAACCGCAGCAGGAGGAAGACCTCGAAACTCGGGACGACCGCGATGGCGGCGGTGAACAGGCCGAAGGTGGCCAGCGAGGCGAGCAGTGCCTTCTTGCGGCCGAAGTTGTCGGCGATGTAGCCGCCCAGCACGCTGCTGACGCCGATCCCGACCAGGGTGGCGGTGGCCAACAGGCCGCCCTGGGTGATCGTCAGGCCCATGTCCTTGCGGATCGCGGGCAGCCCCATCGACAGCAGGACGATTTCCAGGGCGTCGAACAAGTAGGCGAGGAAACACCCGCCGAGCACGATCCAACGTGTACGTCGCATCGTTGTACCTCCAGTGTGAGCTGCTGGGGTCGTGCCCCGGGCAGCGGTGATCTTCGAAAGCGGGCAGAAGCGTTGCCACGCTGGGTGTGGAATCAGAACCTGGGCACGCCGCCGGCACATGCTGGTGAGAGCTTCGGCTTGTTCCGTTCGATCCGTGCCTCGACGGGCCGGTCGTATGGTTCCGGGGGCTGCGCCGCCCGGACGAGTTGCCGCTGGTGAGCGGGCTATCGGGCTTCGTGGGGAGCGAGCACCAGATCGAAGGTGATGCTCGTCCACTCACCTCGGGGGTGAGCGCCGTCGGGTGCGGCGGTGTCGGTGTGCCGGGTGACCTCGACGACGAGGCTGTTCTTGACACCGAACACTGCGTCGCAGTCCAGGTAGGCGTCGCCGGCGACGAAGAGGTGGGTGATCAGCTGCCGGAAGCCCGGTGCGGTGACCAGGAAATGCAGGTGTGCGGGCCGCATGGGGCCGCGGCCGGTGGCGGTGAGCAGGTCGCCGACCGGTCCGTCGTGTGGGATCGGGTAGGGGGCGGGAAGCACCGACCAGAACCGGTACTCGCCATCGGCGCCGGAGTTCAGCCAGCCGCGGCCCGCGGTGCGGTTGTCGGGGTATTGGACGTCGTAATAGCCGTCGTCATCGGCTTCCCATACCTCGATCCGGGCGCCGACCACCGGGTCGCCGGTGGTCGAGCGCACCTGGCCCGACACATGACAGGGAACTCCCGATGCGCCTTGGGCGATATCCCCGCCCAGGGCGATCTCGGGGGCGTCGTCGACGAAGAACGGCCCGAATACCGTCGACTCCGTGGCGCCGGGTGCGTCGGGTTCGTTGATCGCGACGGTGAGCATCGACAGGCCGAGGACGTCGGAGAGCAGGATGAACTCCTGCCGTCGGCTGTCGGTGATATGTCCTGCGCGGGTAAGGAATTCGATCGCGGCTTCCCACTCGGACTCGGTGAGCCGGATGTCTCGGGCGAAAGCGTGCAGGTGCTGGACGAGGCTGTGCATCACCGCGCGCAGGCGTGGGTCGGGAGTGCCGGCGAAACTGGCCAAGACTTCCGCGGTGACGGCGGCTTCCCGATCCGTTGCGAGAGCCTGCTCGGCGCTCATTGCTGCAGTCCCGCTGGATCAGATCCGGCCCACGCACCGGACAGGATGGCGCGCACTCCTTCCTCGGTGACCGGCGTGGGGTTGTCGGCAGGGGCGATCGCGGTGATGTCGTCGATGACGGTATCTATCTCCGCTTCGCTCATGCCCAGCTCACCAAGGCCGGCGGGAACGCCCAGCCCGGCGCCGAGTTCACGCAATGCGTCGACGATGTCGGTGCGGCCCAGCGCTCGGGTGATGCGGTCGGTGGCTTCGGCGGCGTTGGGGGCGTTGTAGGCCAGTACGTAAGGCAACACGATGGCGTGGGTCTGGGCGTGGGGCAGGTCGAACGCACCACCGAGCACGTGACAGATCTTGTGGTGCAGGCCCGATCCGGCTACGGCGAACGCCGATCCGGCCAAGTAGGCACCCAGCAGCAGTTCACTGCGACTGGCCGGGTCGGTCGGGACATCGGCGAGGGTGGCCAATCCGGCGACGAGATGACGGATGCCGTCCTCGGCAACCGCGCTCGACACCGGGCTGCGCCGCGGCGCCCAGAACGCCTCCACACAGTGTGCCACCGCGTTCAGGCCGCTGGCCACGGAAAGGTCCACCGGCAGTGAGGCGGTGAGCTCAGGGTCGTAGACCACGGTCTTGGGCAGGACCCGTTGATCGGTGCCGGTGGTCTTGCGGCCGCGATCGGTCATGCCCCACACCGGGGTGACCTCGGATCCGGCGTAGGTCGTCGGGACGGCGAGGATCGGCAGTCCGGTGGTGTGGGCGACAGCTTTGGCTGTGCCGGTGGTGGATCCGCCGCCTACCGACAGCACCAGATCGGCATCAGCCTCCGTGGCGGCCTTGCGGGCCAGTTCGGCGACCTCGACGGGAACATGGGGCCGGACTTGGGCGAAGGTGGCCACGACGCGGTCGGCGAACGGCGCGCACATCCGGGTCGCGACCTCGCCTTCGGCGTCGGTGGCGATGAGCAGAATGCGCTGGGCGCCGAGCAGATCCAGTTCGACGAGCAACCTGGTGCGAGCCGTGCCTGCGCCGAAGACGACACGGCCGGGGAGGCCGTCGTAGGTGAAGGTTGTCATCGGATCTCCCCGGGAATGACGGTGGGCCCGTAGGCCAGCAGCAGCCACTGGTCGTTCGCGCGCACCCAGATCGCCTGGGCCCGGTTGGCCAGCTGCTTGCGCACCCCGCCTGCGGTGATGTCGGCGTGCATCTCCCCGGAGACCACCGCGGTGTCGCCCACGACGACGATCTGGTGCACAGGATGGTCGATGGAGTGGTAGACGTAGTGGCCGGTACGCAGTTTGCCCAGGTAGGTGTCGAGTGTGTCGACTTCGGCGTTGGAGTGGGTGTAGAGCAGTCGCGGGTGCGCCGTAGCGGCGAAAGCGTCGATGTCACCGGCCAGCACGGCGGCGTAGCGTGCGTCCTCGAGTGTGCGGATGGTCGATTCGATCTCGGTGGTGTCGAGGGTGTCGCCGGTCATGAGAGTGCTCCTGTCTGCGGTGTGGGGGAAAGGGTTTCGGACAGCGCAAGTGCGCTGCGGCGGCGCAAGGTGGTCAGGACTTCGGCCATGTCGGCTGCTGCCAGCCCGCTGGTGACAGCGTCGTCGAGCACGGCGAAGGCGGCCTCGGATCCGGGCAGGGTGAGCCGGTGGCGGTGGGCCAGCTCCAGCGCCAGGGCCAGGTCCTTGCGGATCAGCGACACCGGTGCCGCGACCGGGGTCGATTCCGGGGCGAGGTAGGCCTGCTGCTTGTAGCCGACATACGGCGCACCCGCCGCGCTGCTTGCGAGGATGCCGTAGTAGGTGGCGGGGTCGAGGCCGCCTGCTTCGGCGAGCATGATTCCCTCCGCCACAGCCTGACTCAGGCCCGCCAGGACGGCGTTGACGGCGAGTTTGGCCGTGGACCCGGCACCGACCGGGCCGGCGTGGAACTGTGCTGCGGTCATCGCGGCCAACACCGGGCGCACCCGCTCGAACTGTTCGGGACCGGCGCCGACCATGGTGGTGATCGTCGCCGACTCGGCCATGGACACGCTGCCCGAGACCGGTGCGTCGACGACTTGCAGCCATGGCAGAGCGGCGAGTTCGCGCACGACCTCGGGACCGACGGTCCCCATGACGATGTGCAGGTGGCCGGGCGCGACGGTACGCAGGCTGTCGGTGACCAGCGCACGGGTGACCGCACCGTCGGGCAACATGCTGATCGACAGTTCGGTGTCGGCCAGCGCGTCGGGGGCCTCGACCAGCGTCACCGACGCGCCGGCCTGATCGACCATCGGGTCATAAGCGTGGACGGTGTGCCCGGCGGCGGCCAGGTGGTCGGCCATGGGCCTGCCCATCCGGCCGAGGCCGGCGAACCCGATCAGCATGAGTACCCTCGCCCCGCCGCAGAGTTTGTCGCCGGGTGCTGGACCATGGTGGTGGAAAGCTGGGACAGCCGAATCGGCCGAGGTGGAGCGAGCGGGGAAGACACGGGTCTCCTTCGTCGTCGATGACGGAAGTGGGGCGAAAGCCACCGAATGTGTTCAGTATCATTAAACATATGGCGAGTGATGTCAACCACTTCGCGGTGGTTATCTCATGAGAGTGAACAAGTTGCCGTCGATGGTTGCGTCTGACAGTTGCCTGTATGCAGCCTGTGAACAGCGAAGTCCCTGCGCCGCAACGGGTTAGCCGGGGTACGCCACATCGGGGCGGTATGTTCATTTCGGGTGAACGGATATTGTTCATTGATAGTTGACGAGTGGACGAGGAGTGCGCTGATGCAGGACAGGATCGGGCCCGCGCTGAAGCGGGCACGTCAGGACCGCGGGTCGAGCCTGCGCGCGGTGGCGGCTGCGGTCGGCATCTCGGCCAGCCAGCTCTCCCAGATCGAGAACGGCAAATCCCAGCCTTCGGTGAGCACCCTGTACGCCTTGGTGAACCACCTCGAAGTCTCCCTCGACGAGCTTCTGGACATCAGGTACGGACGAAACGCCGAACCGTCCGCCGAACCCGTCGACGATCCCGCGACGCGAGTGGTGCAGCGCGGTGCGACCAATCCGGTGCTCGAGATGGCCGATGGCGTGCGGTGGGAGAAACTCGCGGTCGGCTCGGGCGCTGATGTGGATGCCCTGCTGGTCACCTACGAACCGGGCGCGGCGAGCTCGGCGGACCGGATGCCGATGCGCCACTCCGGAACCGAGTACGCCTACCTGTTCGCCGGGGAGCTGACCCTGCTGCTCGACTTCGACAAATACACCGTCACCGCCGGCGACTCGCTGTGTTTCGACTCCACCCGTCCGCACCTGTACGTCAATCAGTCCGACGAGCCCGCGCGCGGAGTGTGGTTCGTCGCCGGCCGTCACGAGTCCGGTCCCAGTCGAGCGTGGGTGGCTGAACAGCTGGGGGAGTCCACGACCGGATCGCCGCTGCGTGTGAGCAACGCGGTCGATGCGCTGCTCGGAGGAGCCCCGGGGCGGCCATCGGCCACCGGCCGCGACTCCTAGCCGCGAGCGGTGCCGTGGAACCCGCGGGTCGTCGAGCGCAATCTTCCAGCTGCGTAGCACTGCCAGTGTCTGGGCGGCGAAGGCCTCGTTTCGTCGCTGCGGCCCCGTCGAGCTGGCGCCGCGGTATTGTCGCTTCCTCGACCACACGCCGAAACCAACACGACGCGTCAGCAGCAATCTGCCGACGCCCAACAGGAGACCTGAGGTGGATTCCGGTACCGGAATCCGTTGTTGGCGAGCAGCTTCGAACCCGCGACGCCGAGAGTGGTAGTTCGGCCGGCGTCGGCTCACATCTTCACGGTCGCAGCCACCGATGAACGACCGTCCATGCCCAAACCAGGGCGTGCCGGGTCCAGGCCAAGGCCGCTGGGATCGTCACCGTCAACACCGGTGTGTGCCGGAGCTCGTCGGTCATGCTGGACCGTCGGGGTTGGCGGGGGTGATGACGGCCAGGGCTCCGGGCGCAGCCGCGAAGTCGGAAGGCCTGCGGACAGCGACCCGGGCACGGGGTTGCCGTGGCATGTCAGCCCGGGCGTTACGGGTGATGCACTGCCCCAATGGTATTCCCAGGAAGACGGTGGTCGCGACGGTGCCGGTGGGGTCACTCATGGTGCTGTGCTCCTATTCGGGGTGGGGTGCGGGTTACGCCGGTGTCCGCTTCATTGCGCTGGTCCCCTCCTGCGTGGGTGACGGTCGCTTGCCGACGACGCGGGACCGACTGAGGATCTGATCACGAGAGTGATGAACTTCGGCCTCCCGACGGTCCGTCACCGGGCGGTTTGCCCCGCCGCGTCGGCGATTCGTTCATGTCGATGTGCCGGACTCGATGCCGAGCGGAATGCGTTCACGGCCTCCGGCGAAGCTGGTGAGCCGCTCGTCGAGCGTGGCGTGGCCACCGGCCGGCACCATCCCTACAGCCGAACCAATTCTGACACGAAAGCTATGCGCGGACAACGGGTTTGGTGCCAGGCGGGCGCGGTAGCCGAGCCGAAGCTTGGCATCCCTATCGCTACCGGGACGGTATAGGCGTGGAAGCGGCTGTGACGGGGGCATTCAGTCTGAAGCGCTGTCGAAATGCTCGAAATACCCACTGTCTCAACGTGAATCACCGTAGACTGGTGCTCGGCGGGCCATCATGTGATGGACGCGAGTCGAGCCGACCACGATAGGGCAGCGGCTCCATGACGTCGCACGGGCTGCTCGTTGCGAAATGTCATGGGATCGGTAAGTCGCGGTCGTTGCCACCATTTCCGCTGCCGGTGGAATAGTTCCGCGCCGGCGTCAGTCGTAATACTCCACGCGCTCATGGCGATTGTCGGACTGCGAAGATCTGTGAAACAGGAATGGCTTGTCGCTGCGAGAGTTTGACCGACTGCCTGGTCGGATTGCTGAAATATAGCTTCGGGGCGAGCAAATTCTCTGCGTCTTGTCGCTTCTCCGGCCACTATTGACAGCGCATCAGTGGTGAGGCAATCTTGGTTTACCCAGCAGTTCCACCCTTATTCGACCTTCGCAAGCTTTCCAGTCACCGAGTGGGACTTTACCCGGACATCTGATCGAATACCTTGTAGGGGCCAGTGTGAGTGCAAATAGATCCGATGTAGAGCACGCAGAATTCGCCGTGGTGGAGAATGATCTCAACTGTCTGGAATATTCGCTCATCGAAAATCCCGACGACCTATTCGACGACAGCTTCGAGCCGCAAGTGTGCGACATGGCGGACCTCGGCGGCGATGCGGCGGCGCAGAGTCGCTTTATCGATCAACTCGGGGCAGCCATGGAGGACGTCGGACTGGCCATCTTGATCAACCATGGTGCTGAAACGGTCCTGCCCGGCGCCGCTGACGCGGCACTGCAGATGTTCACGGCGACACCCATCGAAGAAAAGATGAGGTACATCGCGACGGACTGCACATTCGGCGAGCCGCTGCAAATGGGGTACATCCCACTCCAGGAAAGTACGGCTTCACTGCCGAATTCGGTAGAAGCGTGGGAACTCGACAAAACGGCTTTCCGTATTCCGGGCGAAGACCCGGAAAAGGCTCTCACCTTCTGGCCGGGTGAACGTTTCGAAGTGGCGCTGCGACCCTACTGGCAGGCTTGTGAGCGGATGGTGCTTCCACTCGTGCACGCCATGTTCCGATATCTGGGCGTCGCCCCTTCGTTGTACGACGAAGAACTCTCTCCACCGAACAGCGTGCTGAGGTTCAACCACTACCCGCCGATCGCCGATGCCGTCGCGGATGCCGGGAACACGGGCCGAGTCATCGCCCACGAGGACTACGGGCTGATCACGCTGTTGCCCGCTACCCCGGTAGAGGGCCTGCAGCTCTACCACCCGCGACACAAGACGTGGAGCAGGGTCCACGCGCCGGCCGGGTCCTTCGTCCTGAACAGCGGCGACTGGCTGAAGATGATCAGCAACGATCGCTTCCATTCCTGCACCCATCGCGTCAGCGTCCCTCGCGACCGCACCCAGCGGGCCGTGCCCCGCCTCACCATTCCCTATGTCGTACACCCTCACGAGACGTCGATCGTGGAAGTTCTGCCGGGCTTCGATCCGAAGTATCAGCCGATCAGCGGCCGGGATTTCATGACGAGGCTGGCTGCCAGGTATCTGGATCGCTGAGGTCTGCTGTGCGTCGGATCGACGCCGTGCGCAAATGTAGTCGTCCGTCGACGGCTCGGATTCATTCAGAGGTGACAACGTGGGTTCCAGCAATTCCAATGAAGCGCTCGGCAAGTTCGGGGTGGTGGAGAAAGACCTCGATTATTCGCTCGAGGAAAGCCCCGACGACGTGTTCGACGACAGTTTCGAGCCGCCGATCTGTGATATGTCAGACCTGCAGGGTGACTCGGCGGCGCGGAAACGCTTCGTCGATATGCTCGGTCGCGCCATGGAGGATACCGGGCTGGCGATCTTGGTGAACCATGGGATCGATATCGACTCGCTCCAGGCCACCGACGCGTGCGCTCTGGAACTGTTCGCTTCGGTTCCCGAGGAACAGAAGCTGAAGTTCGCCGCGACCGACTACGTGTACGGCGGA
This sequence comes from Nocardia sp. NPDC060259, assembly GCF_042728775.1. NCBI lineage: Bacteria > Bacillati > Actinomycetota > Actinomycetes > Mycobacteriales > Nocardiaceae > Nocardia > Nocardia sp. NPDC060259. Next base: position 209,975 of record NZ_JBHXAY010000001.1, on the reverse strand, counting down.
GCGTTCCGCCGCGGGTACTTCGCGGTCCAAGAGTGGACACCGACACGGCCGAATGCCGTGGAAGCATGGGAGTTCTTTCGCGATTCCTTCCGTGTACCCGGTGAGGATCACGACAAGGCGCTGACCTTCTGGCCGGAGGAGAAGTTCGAAACCGGTCTGCGGCCGTATTGGCGGGCGTGCGAGGAACTGACGCTGCCGCTCGTCCGGACCCTGCTCGAGTATCTGAACATCGATCCGTCGATCTACGACGAGGAACTTTCCCCACCGTACGGCGTACTGCGGATCAACCACTACCCGGCGCTGGCGGGCCGGGCGAGTGATACCGAGAACACGGGTCGCTTCATGACCCACGAAGACTACGGCCTCATCACCTTGCTGCCCGCCAATCCGATCGAAGGGCTGCAGCTCTTCCACCCGCAGCGCAAAACCTGGAGCAGGGTCACCGCCCCGCACGGGTCCATGATCTTGAACAGCGGCGACTGGCTCCAGATGGTCAGCAACGATCGTTTCCGTTCGTGTTCGCATCGGGTGTGCGCGCCTAGGGATCCGGGCCATCGGGCGGTATCCCGGATCTCTGTTCCCTACCTCGTTCTGCCCCGGGAGGACTCGGTTCTCGAGGTATGGCCCGGCCGCACACCGAAGTACAGACCCATCGGCGCCAAGGACTTCATGGCGAAGCTGGCAGGCAAATACGTGGACTACGACGACTAGACGCGCTCCGAGCGGGATTCTTCCTGACATCCGGTCTGCCCCACTGTGCCTGAACGCGAGGAATGAATGGTGCCATGATTGACCACAGAGACTCCGGGCCGGGTGGATTGATTGCGATCGTAGGCATGGACTGTCGTTTCCCCGGCGCCGATGATCCGGACGAGTATTGGCAGCTTCTTTCCGAAGGGCGACATGTTTCCTACGGCCTCCCCACCGAACGTGGGTGGGACCTCAGCCGTGTGTACAACGAGGACCCGGCCGTCGAAGGGTCCACGTACATCCGGCGGGGTGGCTTCCTGCGTGACCTCGGCGACTTCGATGCGAGCCTGTTCGGGATAGGCCCGCGTGAGGCCACCACGATGGATCCGCAACAGCGGATGCTGCTGGAAAGTTCTTGGCTGGCGCTGGAACGTGCGCGCCTGAGCCCACGGTCGCTGAGTAACGTCCGCTCCGGCGTGTATGTCGGAGCGACCGACAGCTATTACGGCCTGGCGGGCTCGAGAATTCCTGGCCTGGAGCGGCATCTGCTGATGGGGACGATGCTGAGCGCGACCTCGGGCAGGATCGCCTATGCCCTCGGCCTCAACGGCCCTGCCATCACGGTGGATACAGCCTGTTCGTCAGCTCTGGTGGCCGTGCACCTGGCGGTTCGAGCACTCCGCTCCGGTGAGTGCGATGTCACGATCGTCGGCGGCGCTACCGCGATCTCCGATCCGTCGATGCTGGCACGATACTCACGGCACAGGGTCCTGTCGGTGGATGGCTACTCCCGCGGATTCTCCGCCGACGGCAACGGATTCGCGCCGGCGGAGGGGGTCGCATCGTTGATCTTGATGCCGTTGGAACGAGCCCAGCGCCTCGGCAAGCCGGTGCTGGCGGTGATCCGCGGCAGCGCCGTCAACGAGGACGGGGCAAGCGCCACTCTGCAGGCGCCGAACGGGCGTGCGCAGCAGGCCGTGATCGCCGCCGCCCTCGACGACGCCGGGTTGCTTCCCCAGCACGTCGGTGCGATCGAAGCGCACGGCCCCGGAACGCCCCTCGGCGACACCACCGAGGCCGCGACTCTGCAGACCAGTTACGCACGGCACCATTCCGCGGACGACCCCCTGTGGGTGGGTTCGGTCAAGTCGAATATCGGCCACACACTCGCCGCCGCCGGACTCGCGGGCCTGGTCAAAATGGTGCTGGCGCTACAGCACGAGCGATTGCCCGCCACACTGCATGTGGAGAACCCCATCGCCGGTGTGGACTGGTCGACGGGCGGGATGCGGCTGCTGCAGCAGTCTCGTCCCTGGCCGCGTACGACAGAGCCGCGTCGGGCAGGCGTCCTGTCGTATGGGATCACCGGCACCAACGCCCACGTCATCCTCGAAGAAGCGCCCGAGCCCGCCGCTGTCGGGCCTCGGCCCACGCGCGGGCGTGAGCCTTCTCCACTGCGCACGCAACTACCGATGTGGTCGCTGTACGCGGCGTCGCCGTCCGCTCTCGTCGCACAGGCCGCGGCGCTGGCCGCGCACGTGCGCAGCAATAGAGGCCTCTCGGAGGTGGATCTCAGCTGGTCGCTCGGCACCACGCGCAGCGCTCTGACACATCGAGCTGTGGTCACCGGAGGTGGGAAAGAGGAACTTGTCGGGAGGCTCGACGCGTTCGCCACGGAGGCGATTCCGGCCCCGCTCGGCGTTGCCGTGGGGAAGGTGCGGCACGGACCCGGTCCCGTTTTCGTCTTTCCCGGTCAAGGGTCGCAATGGGTCGGGATGGGCGATCGGCTGCTCACCGACTCGCCCGTTTTCGCTCGATCGATGGCACGCTGCGCCGAGGCGCTGAGGCCCTACGTCGACTTCGACGTCGTCGCGGTGTTGCGTGGGGAACGGAGCGCACAAGTCGAGCGGGCCGAGGTGATCCAGCCGCTGCTGTTCGCGATGTACGTGTCGCTGGCCGAATTGTGGCAGAGCCTCGGGGTCAGGCCCGCCGCCGTCATCGGGCACAGTCAAGGTGAGATCGCCGCAGCTCATATCGCCGGAGCCCTCACACTCGACGAGGCCGCCCGCGTAGTGGCGCTGCGCAGTGCCGCGCTCCGGGTGGTCGACCGGCGAGGAGCCATGGCGTCGGTGGTGATGCCCGCCGAGCGCACAAGGGAATCGCTGTGCCGGTGGAACGGCCGGCTCGAGGTGGCAGTGGTCAATGGACCGTCGGCCACGGTGGTTGCCGGCGATGCCGACGCGATGACGGAGTTTCTGCAGCAGTGCGAACAATGTGGTGTCGAAGGTCGGCTGCTGCCCGTGGATTACGCTTCCCACAGCCGGCATATGGAGATACTGCGCGATCGTATCCTCGCCGATCTCGGCGCGATCCCATCGCGTGCGGCCCGGCTGCCCATCATTTCCTCGACCACCGGCGAGATCATCGATTCGACCAGCTTGGACGCTGCGTACTGGTTCGAGAACCTGCGCCGGACAGTGCATTTCGACGAGGCGATACGCCGTGCGCTGACCGCGGGATATCGGCAATTCGTCGAGGTATCTCCGCACCCCGTACTGACCGGCGCCATCGCCGAGATCGCATCGATGGTCGACATCGACGCCGGGGTCACCGGCACGCTGCAGCGCGGGCGAGGAGGAGGTGAAGACTTTGTTGCCGCCGTGGCCGACGCGCACGCCCAGGGCGCCGAGGTGGATTGGGAGGCACTGTATCCCGGTGCCCGCGAGGTCGACCTGCCCACGTATGCGCTGCAACGTCGGTCCTATTGGCTACCGACAACCAGTACGTCACGGAATAGGCGAGAGGGATCGTTCGACATCGCAGACCACCCGCTCATCACCGCCACCACCGACCTTTCCGACGGCGGCATGGTGTGTGTGGGTCACCTCGATCTGACAGAACACTCGTGGCTGGCAGACCACAAGGTACTCGACCGGGTCATCGTTCCCGCCACGGTAACGGTCGAAATTCTCACCTGGTGCGCTGTGCGGGCGGGGGCAAGCGGGGTGCAGGACCTGGTCCTGAGTTCTCCTTTGCCGCTGACCGATACCACAGTCGATATCCAGGTGATGTGCGGCCCGGAGGGACAGGACGGACGCCGGCGGTTGACCCTGCACTCCCGTGATCGTGGGGACAAGGGGCCATGGCGCTGCCACGGCGAGGCAACAACCGTCGACATGGTCGCGGTGGAAACCGAAGATGTTCCACAGGAGCAGGTCTGGCCTCCGTCGGGCAGTCATAGCCTATCTGTGGACGGATGCTATCGCGCGCTGCGGGACAGAGGTTACGACTACGGTGCCGCCTTCCAGAACCTCGCGGCCGCGTGGAGCAAAGACGGCACGCTGTACGTCGAAGTCCATCTGGCGCAGCATCAGGCCGCGCACACCGAAGGCTTCGCTGTTCATCCCGCTCTTGTCGACTCGATCCTGCACGCCCTACTGCTGACCGGAGCCGAGCAGAGCACGATACTGCCGTACTCCATCGGATCCGCGCGGATACTGCCGCGGCGGAGCGACGATCTGCGCGCCACGATAAGCCCGGCCGGACAGGACCGCCACCACGTCCGGGTCACCGACCCTGACGGAAATCCCGTCGCCGAATTCCGAGATCTGCTCCTGCGTCCGGTGACGAAACGTGGACTGCGCGGAATGCTCGCCACCGGTGCTCGCCATGCGTTCCGATTCCATTGGAGGCCAGTGGATGTGGACACCGTCGGCGAGGCGGATTGTGCGCGATGGGTGGTTGTCGGCTCACATCGCGACCTTCCAGGGAACGACGTTCACCCCGACGCCCGCTCGTTGTTACTTGCGCTGCGGCACGGGCGAGACGTTCCGGAGGTCGTCCTGCTCGATCTTCGTTCCTCGACACAGGGCGACGAGCTGCCCGAAGAAACCGCACTGCGGGAACACCTTTCCCGCTCGATGGCCGATGCGCAGACACTTCTGCGCGAAGAGCTGCTCCACCAGACGCTGATCGTCTGCGTCACACGCCGCGCCCACTGCGCGAGCATCGCGGAGAGCGCGCCGGACGCTCTCGGCGCGGCATGCGCGGGCATGATGCGATCGGTCTCGAGCGAGCATCCGGGCCGTGTGCAATTGATCGATCTCGACGCAGGCCCAGTCGATCACCGGTTGATGACGGGTGCGATCGCCACCGACCATCCGCAGGTAGCTCTGCGCGGCGCGAGGGCGTTGGTCCCACGCCTCGCTCCCGCGGCCGAAGGCCTTCTCCGGCCCCCTGCGATCGAGCAACCCTGGAGGCTGGTGCCCGGTCGAGACAAGACCTTGGACAGTGTCACGGCCGCACCGGCACCCGACCTCACGATGCCGCTCGAACCGGGCCAGGTGCGCATCCGCGTGCTGGCCACCGGCGTGAACTTCCGTGATCCTTTGGTGGCGCTCGGCATGCTCGACGAAACCGCACTCGGTTTCGAAGTGGCCGGTGACGTGGTGGAGGTCGGCGAGCAGGTCGGCGACGTAGAGCTCGGCGCCCGGGTCGCCGCGGTCGTACTGCATGCGGGCGCGAGGCCGGGGGCTTACGGGCCCGTCGTCGTCGTCGACCGACGTGCCGTACTCACCGTGCCCGCGCACTGGAGCCGTGCTCAGGCCGCAGGCGCGCCCATCGTGTTCCTCACGGCCTACCACGCGCTCGTCGAGCTCGCCGAGGTGAAGCCGGGCATGCGGGTCCTGATCCATTCGGCGGCCGGGGGAGTCGGCATGGCCGCTGTCCAGATCGCCGCCATGCTCGGCGCCGAGATCTACGCGACCGCAAGCCTTTCCAAGCACGGGGTCGTCGAGAAGATGGGGGTCCCGCGAGAACGCATCGCCGACTCCCGCACCCTCGAATTCGAACAGCAATTCACCGAGGTCACGGATTTCACCGGTGTGGATGTCGTCCTCGGCAGCCTCGCGGGCGAAGCGGTGGATGCCTCGCTCCGAGTTCTCCGGCCCGGCGGGATCTACCTCGAGATGGGCAGGACCGACCTCAGGGATCCAGCCACTGTCACCGCCGGGCATCCCGAAATCACCTACGATTGCATCAATATCGCGGTACTTCCGATGTCTCGTGTGGAAGTCGTTCTCGGCCATCTCCAGTCGCTGTTCGCCGACGGCCTGCTGAGCCCTCTGCCCGTCCGAACCTGGAACATCGGTCACGCGAGGGAAGTGTTGCGACACCTCAGCCAGGGGCACAGCACAGGCAAACTCGTCCTGACTCAGCCCACTGCGCTCGCACCCGAAGAGACAGTTCTGATCACCGGCGGTACGGGAAGCCTGGGTCGATTGCTCGCGCGTCATCTCGTCACCGCGCACGGTTGCCGCCACCTCGTCCTTGTCAGCCGCCAGGGCGACGAGGCGGCCGAGGCCCGGAACCTGGCAGCTGAACTCGGTGAAATGGGTGCCCAGATCACCCTGGCGGCCTGCGATGTCGCAGACCGCGCCGCCCTGTCCTCGGTGATCCGCGATATCTCGCCTCGCAACCCACTCGGCGCTGTCGTTCATGCCGCCGGGATCTTGGACGATTGTCTGTTCACCGACCTCACCCCCGACCGGCTCCAGCGGGTTCTGGCGCCCAAAGCGATCGCCGCCCGACATCTCCATGAGCTCACCGCGGACATGAACCTGCGCGCGTTCGTGCTGTACTCGTCCATCGCCAACGTGGTCGGCACGGCCGGACAAGCGAACTATGCGGCAGCGAACGCCTTCCTCGATGCGCTGGCCTACCACCGGCACAGCGTCGGCCTGCCTGCCACATCCATCGCGTGGGGACTGTGGCGGCAATCCAGCGCACTCACCGCCCACCTCGACGACACCGACCTGGCACGTCTTGCCCGGCAAGGTCTTGTCCCACTCGACACGGCCGGCGCGCTGGACGTTTTCGACATGGCCCTGGAGCAGGATGAGCCCCTTCTCGCCGCGACGGCGCTCTCGCCCATCGACCCCGGTACGCCGCCGGCCGCGGTCCTGGCCGAACTGCCTCGGCACCACCCGCGTTCACCTGTCGGCGAGGGGTCCGGCTCCGCCACACAAGACTTCCCCCGATCGAAACTTCTGGGCTTGCGACCCAGCGAACGGGTCAAAGCACTGACAACCTTGATTCGCACCCACGCCGCTGTCGTGCTGGGACACCAGGATCCCGACGCCCTCGCCGCGGATCGGACCTTCCGAGACGCCGGGTTCGACTCGCTGTCCAATGTTGAGCTGCGCACTCGCCTCAGCAGCGCTACCGGCGTCCGGCTCACGGTCGCAGGCATCCTGGACCATCCGACCCCGACCCGCCTCGCCGCCCATATCAGCGAGGTTCTCGACCGAGACAGCGGCTCCCGACCCCTCGACTTCCCGTAGGCGGAAAAATGCTTTCGAAGGGAAAACACATGCCAACAGGCGAAAACCTTCCCCGTACTTCTGTTCGAACCGCCGGTGGAGACGATATCGCGGTTCGCAACCTTCGGTTATCCGACCTGGATCAACTGGTGAGCATGGAGCGCACCAAGTGGGACCACGAACAGGCAGCGACAGCCGAGGAGCTGTTCGCGAGAATCGATCAGCTACCCGAACATGCCGCGGGCGCATTCTCGCCGGACGGGGACAGGCTCCTCGCGTCCATGTTCGCTCGGCCCGTCACCAAGGAAACGATTCGTGAGGCGGAGAATTGGAGAGCGTGTGCCTACGCCCCACTTCCCCCACACGGCAGTACCGATTGCCTGTTCGGCGTGAGCCTGACCAGTACCAGCTCCGCAGCGGCCGGAGCTCTCTTTCGCTCGTTCTTGCCGCAGCTGGCCGAATTGGGTTATCGGAACCTGTACGGCGGGTCGACCGTCCCTGGACTGCGCGAATGGATCAAGGCCAACCCGGAGGGCTCACCCCTCTCCTACGTGCGGGCGACAAACGATGACGGGGCGCCCATCGACCGGCAGCTTCGCTACTACTATTTGAACGGCTTCACGACGATAGTCTCGGTCAAGCCGAATTACTTTCCCCACCCGCAGTCCCTGGACTACGGGGTCGTGATCCACAGGTCTTTGATCTAGGGGAGAAGAAATGCTGCAGCTACGACCGGCAACCGGACCATTGAGCGAGTACATCGCCAGAAAGGAACCCGCGTTCCTTCCGGGGCTGGCCGCCAGTTGGCCGGCCGTGCATCGGTGGGATTTCGACTTCCTCGGAAGGCTGCGGCCCGAGATGACCATCGAGTTGGTTCGGGGGGATCGTGAGAGCGCCGCGACACATTTCACCGAGTCGACGCTGGGAGCGTACATGGAGTTCCTCGCTCTCGACGATCGCGGCGGGGAATCCCTGTATCTCAAGGAATTCGACCTTTTGCGTAGGTTCCCGCAGCTTCAGGCCGACATATCGCCTCGAAAGAGACTCTTCCCACGGCGGGTGGTCTCCCCACCCCCCGGCGTCTGGGTTGGCCCCGCGGGCGCGCGCACCGGTGCTCACTACGACCTGCTGGGAAACATTGCCGTAGCGATCCGCGGAAACAAGCGCTTCCGCATAGCGCCGCCCGGTTTCGTCGAAGGGGCCGATGCGCTGTCCGCGAAGTACGACCCGTGGGCACGTCTTTCGGCCCGGCCCTTGGCGGAGATAGCCGCGGTGTCGACGAATTCCGACAAGAGTCTGTTCGAAATCGAGCTCCGGGCCGGTGACGCACTGTACGTGCCCGATCACTGGTGGCATGAAGTGTACAATCGCTCGGCCAGTATTCTGCTGAGCGGCTTCTTCGGTACCTACAAACACGTCGCGTTCTGCGCGATCCAGGTAGCGGCACGTCACATTCTGCACCTTGCGCACCTCGACCGTGTCACCGCGTGCACCTGCCACGAAGCCACCGTCTGACCTTTGTCACCCGATCTGGTTCAGGCACCGGTGAGTCGCTGCCTTTCCGATAAGGAGTACTGATGAGAGAGTTCGCCCTCGATGATTTGAGTCGACTGTATCGGGCGTGTGAAGGAGTCGACCTGGAACTCACCGAGAAGACACTCGACGAGCCCTTCGAGGAACTCGGGCTGGACTCGCTCGGCACGATCGAATTGGCCGAACGAATCCAGCGGGAATGGCACGTCCCGATACCGATGCTGCTACCGAATGAAACCGTCGAGATTCTCCGGACGCCGCGGCTCGCCCTCGAGTACGTCAACAAGCTCTTGGCCGCGCCGCACGGAATGCAATAGAAGCGGGAGGAGCTCACCGGTGACGCGAGCAGTCGACGACCTGATCACGACGTTCTACCGCGGTTTGAGCGGCGACGTCGGCCTACTCGACGGCGTGATGGCCCGTGACTGGGTCGACGACTCGTCCGGGCCGGCGTCAGGCCGTGCGGGGATCGAAAGTCTCGTTGCCGCCATCGATCACGCGTTCTCCGACTTCACGATCGTGGTGCACATGATCGTCGACGGACGCGGGGAGGACGGCAACGGGATGGTGGCGGTCCGCGGGGAGATGCGCGGTGTACACGAGGGGGAGTGGCTCGGTGTTCCCGCCACCGGAAGAGCTGTCCGGATTCGGATTCACGAATTTCACCAGATCGCCGACGGACTCGTTGTCCGGTCCTGGGGCCTCGAGGATTGGTTCGGATGGCTTCGCCAGGTCGGGGCCGTCTGCGGCGATGGTCCAGGGATCTATGAAGGGAAACGTAGCGTCTCATGACAGAGCTCTCCTGCGAGATACCGACTGCGCCGGGCGCCCGGCCTGTGGTCGGCCATCTCCTGCCGTTCTTGAAGCAGCCCTTCACATTTCTGGCTCAGCTACCCGAACACGGTGATCTCGTGAAGATCCGCCTCGGCCCGAAGGCCGCTGTGGTGATCTGTGATCCCGGGCTGACGCGTAAAGTTCTGATCGACGACCGGACCTTCGACAAGGGTGGTCTGTTTCTGGAACGAGAGCGGGAGTGGCTGGGCGAAAGCGTCGCCACGTGCACACACAGCAAGCATCGGCACAAGCGCCGTCTGGCCCAGCCTGCCTTTCATCCCCGACGTCTCGCGGACTACGCGCACACGATGACAACGCAGATCGCCTCCGTCGTCGACGGTTGGCATTCCGGTCAAGTCCTCGACGTCTGTCCGGAGATGTTCACGATCACGTCCAGGGTATTCGGCGCCGCCATGTTCTCCAGTACCCTCCCGGCCGGGGTGCTGTACGAGGTGATCGGCGATCTCACCGCCACCTTCGACGGCACTTTTCAACGCACGCTGCTGCCCGACGTGATCAGCCGTCTACCGATTCCCAGTACCAGGCGGTACAACCACGCCAATCGTCGGCTGCGCAAGACGATGAACGGCATCATCGCCGATCGCCGCGCGAGCGGCATCGACAACGGGGATCTGCTCTCGGCGCTGATGGCGGCCCACGACCGTGAGAGTGACGCTCGGAGCAGCATCGACGACGATGTCAGCGATGCTGTCGTCACGTTCTTCGTCGCAGGAACGGAGACTACTTCCTCCGCGTTGGCGTGGGTGCTGTGTGTGCTCGCGCAACACCCCGACATCGAGGCGCAGTTGCATGCCGAGGTCGATGCGGTGCTTTCGGGACGGCAGCCCGAATACAGTGACCTGGAGCGGCTGCAGGTCGCGAGCAGGATTGTCACCGAAACCCTTCGCCTCTATCCTCCTGCGTGGTTCTTCACACGGACAGTGACCGCCGGGGTGGGGCTCGGCCCCTACGATCTACCAGTCGGCAGCACCGTCGCCCTGAGCCCGTACCTCATTCACCGGCGGGCCGACCTCTACGACGAGCCCGATCGTTTCGATCCCGACCGTTGGCTGCCGGAACGCGCGGCATCGCCCCCTGGAAGCCTGCTGCCCTTCGGCGGCGGGGCCAGGAAGTGTATCGGGGAAGCCTTCGGGATGACCGAGGTCGTGCTGGCCCTGGTGATTATCGCGAGTCGCTGGCGGTTGCAGACCATCCCCGGTCTGCGCATCCGCCCCCCACTTTCCGTCTCCTTGGTACCAGGAGGACTGCATCTGCGTGTTCTCGACCGCCGGGCCGGTCGATGAGGGGCTGAAGTGAGTCCGGACAGCAATGACACAGCTTCCGGACGTCGTGTTGCCGATGTGAAAGAGGTGTTCGGTGTTCGAGTTGACAAGTGCTGAACAAGAATTGCTCCCTTCCGATGACGATGTCGAGTTCTATCGGGAGCACGGCTGGTTCATCACACCACGGTTGTTCACCGAGGAAGCGGTCGACGATGCGTTGAACGCATTGGAGGCGCATCATCGACGCGAGCGTGATTACGTCCTCCCGGGCGCGATCGACGAACTCTACGACTGGGCCCCGGGTGCGGTTCACCAGATCCGGTTCAACGACTATGTTGCGCTGACAAATCGCCGCCTCCGCGATTTCATGCTGCAGCCGATAGTCGCGGCCGTTGCAGCGCGGTTGGCGCAAACGAGCCAGATCAGATTGTGGCAGAGCAGTATTGTGTACAAGCAACCACAAACCGCCGGCGGCGATACCACTATAGGATGGCATGCCGAACGCGCCTACCTGCGTACCTGTACCTCCACCAATATGTTGACTGCGTGGATCGCTCTGCAGGACTGTGACGAGTCCATGGGTCCGGTGGTGATGATCGATGAAAGCCACCGCTGGCCCGATACCGAAGACATTCGTGCCATCAGATACGGCCGAACATTTTTCGGCGCCGATCCCGCATTGTTGCAGGACCGCCTCGAGCGCACCGGCATGCCACTGCGAACCGTTCCCATATTGTTGCGCAAGGGAGAAGTCAGTTTCCATCACTGCCTGACGCTCCACAGCAGCGGCCCCAATCTGAGCGGGCGTGCCAGGGTCGGTGCAACAGTCGATATGCAGGATCGCGTGAATCGCTACCAACCGGTCTACGATCAAGCGGGAGAATTGCTCACTACTGCCAACGATCGGATGTGCCGCAAGCTACCGAACGGCGATTTCGACTACAGTGACCCCACAATTTGTCCCGTGCTGTGGGATAAGTAGCACACCGTCTTAGATATTCTTTCTGTAGATTTGGAACGAGGTATTATGTTCGAGTTGTCGCCGACCGAACAGGAGTTGCTGCCATCCGACGACGATGTCGAGTTCTATCAGCAGCACGGCTGGTTCGTTACACCACGGTTGTTCACCGACGAAGTGGTGGACGCCGCGTCGGCTGCCTTAGCGGCTCACCACAGGGGCGAGCGCGACAGGGCGTTACCCATCACGCTCGACGAGATGGACGACTGGATCGAGGGCTCGCCTCATCAGCTCCGATTCAACGATCACGTCGCACTGACCAGCAACCGTCTCGGAAGCTTCATGCTCCAGCCCTTGATCGGGGCCATTGCGGCGCGGCTGGCGCAGACCAGTCAGATCAGGCTCTGGTTGAGCAGCTTGATATACAAGCCACCGCGCACGGAGCACACCATCGAATGGCATTCCGACCGTGTTCATTGGCACACCTGTACCTCCACCAAAATGTTGACCGCGTGGATCGCCCTACAGGACAGTGACGAATCCATGGGACCCGTGATAATGATCGATGGGAGCCATCGATGGTCGGATACCGAGCAAATACGCGCGGTTCGCTATAACGACGAATTCATTTTCGGCGCAGACCCGGAAAAGGCGGATAGTTTGCTCATGGGCACCGGAATGCCAATTCGTCGGGTGCCGCTCTTGTTACGCAAAGGGCAAGTGAGCTTTCACAGCTGCATGACGATTCACGGCAGCGGCTCGAATCTGAGCAACCTTGCGAGAGTAGGACTGATCGTGCACATGCAGGATGACGCGAACCGATACCAACGGGTTTTCGACGAAAATGGGAAACTGCACTCACATGTCAACGATCAGATGTGTGGCCGACTCCCGAACGGTGATGTCGACTACAGCGATCCCAAGATTTGTCCCGTGCTCTGGGATACGGCTGAATCCCCTCTCCGGTGACTATCGAGGTGGTGCCGAGCAGGGATGGAGGGTTGGGCGTGAGGCCGGATGTGAGGCGCGCCGGCGAGGTGCGTGTTCTCTTCGTTGCGACGGTCTTCGACGGCGGGGTGGAAGCGGTGCTCGAGGTGCTGATCCGGGGGCTGGAGGAGCGTGGTGTGCGGTGTGGGGCGTACGCGCCACAGGGCAGCCCTGGTCGGATCGGGTCGTTGTGTGCGCTCGGCGTGTGGATCGGGTCGCCCGCGCCGGTGGCGGGACGACTCGCGCGAGGTGATTTCACGGTGGTGCACGCGACATCGGCGTGCCCGACCTGGCCCGGTCTCGGTTCGCTGCTGCGGTGGGCGGCGCTGTTCGCGGGGACGGTGGTGACCGCGCACGTCAGCACCCCGACCGATGTGACCGAGGTGCGGTTCGACGGGTACACAGCGGTGTCGGCCGACGCGGCCGCGGCGTTGATCACGCGCACGGCGACCTCGCCTCAGGTCATCGCGAATGCTCCGGATGTGGCGGTGTGCACGCCGGGGCCAGGGCGAGCGGGTGCGCGTCCCCAGCTGCTGTGGGTGGGCCGGGCGGTGGATACCGACTGGCCGGCCAAAGGCATCCACGGGCTGTTGTATCTGGTGGCGGCCGGTGTGCTGGCGGATTTCGAGGTCGTGATCATCGACACCGACGACAATGCGGAGACACTGGGGCTCGACGATTGGCTGGCCGGGCGGGTGGACTACCGGCCCGGCCTGTGTTCGAAAGCCGCTCTGGTGCAGTTGTATCGGGATGTGGCCGCCGGTGGTGGCGCGCTGATCTCGACCTCGCGGTCCGAGGGGCATCCGATGGTGATGATCGAGGCGATGGCCTCGGGCTGTCCGGTGATCGTGCCCGACAGTGCCGGCTTCGACATGGTCACCGATGGGGTGAACGGGCTGAAATACCGTCGGCGCGCGGCATTCTCCGAGATTCCCCGGTGTCTTCGCGAGCTCGGAGATCCGCGGATCCGGGAAAGGATCGTCGCGGGCGCGTTGGCCTCGGTCGCCGGAGACGGGCACCCGGATCGAATGGTCGAGGCGTACCTGCGGGTGTATCGGTCGTTGCCGCCGCGATCGTTCGGGCATCGGGCCGGAGGCGTTCTGGAACTGGTTCGGGGGTCGTTGTGGCATCGACGATCGGGTGCTCGAACGGCGCCGGCCTGGGGTCCCAGCAACTGAGTTGCGCTGAACCCCAAGGCCGTTCGACGCCAGTCGGTTATCGATCCGCTGGAACGTAGTCGGTGTGGGGGACAGCTTTTGCCCACAGCGCGTCGCGTACGGCGATCGCGCGTGCGACTTCGACCGGATCATCCGTCAGGCCGTAGCCCACGAAATCCTCCTCATCGAACAGCGTCCAGGCGAGCGTGTCGTCGTCGATCAGGCACCATTCGTCCGTGGTGTAGTCCTCCGGATTCAACCAGTGACGGGGGAGCCAGCGAATATCTTCACCGTGTGCCTGGTTGCGCCCGGTCACCGCGTGGAGAAAACGGATGTACTCGGTCAGGGGTTCGGTGACGACCCGGACACGTTGCATGGCGACTCCTCGGGCGGTGGTCGTGTCGCTCAGGTCCTCCCATTCCTTCCACAACACCGGGTAATCATCCGGGTCGAGCGGCACCAGGCCGGCCTGATAGCGGCGCATCGGTTCGTGTTCGTCGCTCACGACATGCTCATCCTCCACCTCGAATTGGAAGGCGCGGTACCGAGCCTGCTCGAACAAAGAAGCCAGGTCGGACCGAGGAAGAAACAACACAGTCACCGCCCCCCGTCGATCGACCGTCGGCTCCTGGCATGACCAGGGATATTCGGGTTGAATCGAATATTCACTAAATCGCATCCGATCTCGATATGCTCGGGCAGTCTGGATTGCCCGAGCTGGGAAAGGTTTTGGTCTTCGGCCAGGAGAATCTCATGGCTGATCCGTCAACAAACGGCATCGTTCGGACAGTCTGTCGGCAACCCGTGTCATGAAATCTCTGCCACTGATCGACGGATGTTTCGGCTGGAACCCTGGCAATACTTTGACGAGCGCCGCTTCATAAGGATGAAGCGTATAGAGAACGGTGACCCGGGGCACGGCGCGCTGGGCGGGATCGCGTGGCACGCTGACGCGATGGGTGCAGGCACGAAAGCGATCGTTGCTGATGAATCTGAGCCATTCTCCGCTGATGACGACAAGGGAATCGGCCGGGGTGCACACCCTGCTCCACGCCTTGCTTCGAGGGCGATATACCTGTAGCCCTTCTATCGGACTTCCCGTCATCAAGCTGAGCAGCCCATAGTCCTCGTGGGACAGCACGCGGGCCGGCGATGCAAGGTCGTCGACGGGAGAGCTGATGGGCGGGTAGTGATTCAATCTCAGCACGTCGTTCGTGGGGGAGATGTCCTCGTCGTAGAGCGAAAGATCGACGTCCAGGTACCGGAGCAGAGCTCTGCCGAGCTGCGGGGTCAACTCCTCGCACGCGTGCCAGAAACCTCTGAATGCTGCTTCGAATTTCTCGTCCGGCCAGGAGGCGAGAGCCTTGTCCGCATCTTCCCCGGTGATTCGGAAGGCGGATCTGTCGAATTCCCATGCTTCCACCGCATGCGGCAGCGCAGGCATGCTCTCCTGGAGTGGTACGTACCCCAGATAATAGGGCTCACCATAGGCACAGTCCGTTGAAACGAACTTCATTTTCTGTTCATCGGATGTCGTTGTGAAAATGTTCAACGCATTGGCATCGGTGGTCTGAAATTCATCGGCGTCGATACCGTGGTTGATCAGAATCGCGATCCCGACATCCTCCATGGCGGTACCGAGCTGGTTGATGAAACGATCTCGTGCCGCCGCGTTGCCGTGCAGATCGGCCATGTCGCAGACCTGCGGACGGAAATTGTCGTCGAAGTTGTCGCCGGGGCTCTCGACGAGCGTGTACCCGGAATAGTCGGAATCGGTTTCTTTGTCGCTCACGCCTTCACCCCTGGACGCATGATGATATCCGAGCACAATAACTCGGGCCGGTGCCCGACAATAATCGAGTAGAGGTACACAATAGAAGCACGGACCAAATCGGTGAGACTGTTGAGGCCGTGTCCGTCCACGTCTCGGCTGTCGCGGACTGTACTGTATTCAACATCGCATCACCACAGGCGCGCTGTCAATAGATGTCGCACATTATGGCGCCTTTCGCGTCGTGGACCGGATTCGCAACGCGTGCACAGCGATCCGAGGAAGTTCGCCGAGTGTCAAGCCCTGTGGACTACAACCTTCGGCGCCGCGGGCCCCGCATCTCCCGGTCTTGCTTGGACTTCCGAAAGCCCGTCGGACGCCGCCATAACGCAGGCATCTGTGCGCGCCGACATCGGCGCGCCGCCCGACTCCCTGCGCGCCGATGCTCGCCGTGGAGTCCCAAGTTCGGTTGTGCCACACCTGATTTCGGCATGTGGATCCGGATTGCTGTGTGACACTGATGATTCGGAACATGTGTCGGGTCGCCGCGATGGTTTGGCGGCGGACCTCGGAACGAAATCGGATGTCGCTCGCGATGCCGGTAGTGCTTGGCACCGCGCCCGCGAAGGCTTGGGGGTCGTCATGGGGTAGGTCGCACGTTCGTCGCCACACATCAGACGCGAGTACGACTGCCGCGAGCGCTGCGGTTTCGCACGATCGCGGACGCAGGGTGCGGCGATGGCTTCGCTGGTGATCGACGACTCTGAAAGGTGCGTTGCGACATGAGCACGACTGCGGACCGACGGACGTTCCTGAAGGCCACCGCGCTCGTCGCGGTGGCGGAAGCCCTTGGGGTATCGGCGCTGTTGTCGGCATGTTCGGGCGGATCCCGTGGAGCCGGAACGGTCGGTGACACGATCCGGTTCGGATTCCTGGCGGACATGCAAGTGCCCGACCCGGACATCTTCTACGAGGGAGAGGGTCTGCAGGTCACCCTGAGTGCCTACGAAGGCTTGGTCGCCTACAAACCCGATTCGCCCGAAATCGGGCCCGGACTGGCCGAGACGTGGACGATCTCCGACGACGGGCTCACCTACACGTTCGAGCTACGTGCCGGTGTCACCTTTCACGACGGAACGCCGATGACGGCCACCACGTTCATCAAGAGCTATGCACGGCGTTTTGCCGTCAACCAAGCGCCTGCCTACCTGATCGCCGACATCGAGTCGATGTCGGCGCCCGACGACTCCACGCTCGTGATCGAGCTCAAAGAACCTGTCGAACCGTTCCTCGATTATTTGGCCTGCCCTTGGGGGCTCAAAGCAGTGAGCCCGACCGCGGTGCAGGACCACAGCGTGAACGATGATCTGGCCCAGGGCTGGTTGAGTACGCACGATGCGGGAACCGGGCCCTATCGGATCACCGAGTTCGTGCCGAGCAGCCATTACACGCTCACCGCCTACGAGGGCTACTGGGGAACGAAACCGGAATTCACCACACTGCGTATCGAGATCATCCCGGACATCACGACGCAACGCCTCCTGCTCGAGCAAGGCCAGTTGGACATCATCACCAAGGGCCTGCCGATCGCCGCGATCGAGGCGATGAAGACGAACCCGGCGTTGACTGTGACGGAACATCCGACGGCGTTCAAGTCCTCGATCTTCCTGAACTGGAAGAAGGGTGCGTTCTCCGATACCGGGTTCCGTCGAGCGATGCGCAAGGCGGTGGACGTTCCCGCGCTGATCGAACCCGCCTACGGCTCGACAGTCTCACGATCCACCCAGTTCTACCCTGCCGGAGTGTTGCCGGACGGGGTCGCGCCGGATGCGCCCGACCACGACGTCTCCGAGCTGACGGCGCTGATCGCGAAACTGCCGGACAGCGACAAGCAGATCGACCTCGCCTACGACGAGGCCGGTGGTGCCACCGATGCCCGTGTTGCCGAACTCCTCCAGACGCAGCTGGCAGCGTTGGGACTGGCCGCGACGGTGCGGGCCATGCCGACCTCGCAGGTATTCGCACTGCATTCGACGCCGGTCGGGCAGCAACCGCACATGCTGGTCCACGGGTCCGGCGGCGACGCGCTCAACGCCGACACCACACTGCGGATCTTCTTCCGCACAGGCGTATCGCCGATCAACTGGTTCAACTACTCGAACGCCGTGCTGGACGCGGTCATGGACGCCGGGAAGCGATCACCCAGCAAAACGGCGGCCGAAAGGCACTGGGTCCAGGGCGCTGAGATCGTGATGGATCAGGCCTGGGTCATCAACCTCTGCGACATCGAAGACGTCATCGTGACCGCCTCCGGCATCGGCCAGATCGTCCACACGCTGCTCGGCACGGGAATGGTGCCTGTCAACCTGCTTCGGAAGGTGACAGCGAGGTGAAGCACTTCCGTACCGGAGCAGCCGACGGGGACGAAGGTGGGCGGCCAACCGGCACGCTCGCGCCCCGTGCCTGTGTGAGCGACCTCGAGGTGACGTTCCGCCGCCGGGGCGTCGCGCTGCGCGCGGTTCGGGGAGTGAACATCGATATCGCGGCCGGGGAGATCATCGCGCTCGTGGGCGAGTCCGGTTCCGGCAAGAGCGTTGTGGGGCTGAGCCTGCTCGGAGTGCCGGTCGGCGATCCACCTGCCGTCATCACCGGGCGGGCAGAGGTGTGTGGCGTCGACATGGTCGCCGCCTCGCCTGCCGAGCGACGCAGGGTCCGGCGCGCCCACCTGGGTGCGGTGTTTCAGAACCCGATGACTTCGCTGAATCCGACGATGCGGATCGGCGACCAGGTGCGGGAAGTCGCAGGCTCGACCGCGGAGGCGGTCCGGCTGCTCGACCTGGTCGGGGTCGCGCAGGCAGGGCGCAGGCTTCGGTCGTACCCCCACGAGCTTTCCGCGGGATTGCGGCAACGGGTCATGATCGCGATCGCGATCGCCGCGCAGCCGGATCTGATCATTGCCGACGAACCGACCTCGGCGCTCGATGTCACGGTGCAGGCGCAGGTTCTGGCGTTGCTCTCCGACCTGCGGGCCGAGCTCGGTTGCTCGGTGTTGCTGATCACCCACGACATCGGCGTCGCCGCAGAGGTCGCCGACCGGGTCGCGGTCATGTACGGCGGCCGCCTCGTCGAAATCGGCGCCATGACCGATGTTCTCGCCACTCCATCTCACCCCTACACGGTCGGCCTCCTGGGTTCGCGACTCGATCTCGGCCTGCCGTTGGGCCACCGAATACCAGTGCTGACCGGAATGCCCCCGAATCCCGGTGCCCTTCCGCCGGGTTGTCCGTTCGCTCCGCGATGCGCGTTGCGCACCGACGACTGCGAGAAGTCGCTGATCCCCCTGGCACCGGCTGCCACCCACACCGGTCTCGCGGCGTGCATCCTCCCGGCAGAGGTCGACCGAACCCAGGTACGTGGGCCGACTCCCGCGTTCCCGCCGCTGGGCCTCCCGAACCGCTCGCGACCGGCCGTACGCTGCACTGCCGTCGGCAAGGACTTCCGAATTCGCAACGGTCTGGCCAGGCGCGAGGTGCTGTCGGTGCTGCGCAACCTCGACCTGCAGGTGGAAGCAGGCGAGGCCGTCGCGGTGGTGGGCGAGTCCGGATCGGGCAAATCGACACTGCTGCGGATGCTGGCCGGATTGGAGAAACCCGACAGCGGTGTCATCGAGCTGTCCGGGTCATCGACGCAGATGATCTTCCAGGATGTCAGCGCGTCGCTGACACCGTGGCTGACCGTCGGCCGACAGGTCGGTGAACGGCTGCCACGGACACTCGGCCGGGACGACCGCCGGGCACGGGTGATCGCAGCGCTCGAACGTGTGGGGCTGCCGGCGGACGTCGCCGACTTCCGGGCCGAGAGCTTGTCTACCGGGCAGCGCCAGCGCGTCGCGTTCGCGCGGGCGACGATCGTCGTACCGGCAGTGCTGCTGTGTGACGAGCCGACCTCGGCGTTGGACGCGCCGCTGGCGGCGTCGACGTTGAACTTGATTCAGACGCTGCGGCGCGAGTTCGGGTTGACGGTCATCTTCGTGACCCACGATCTGGCTGCGGCGCGTTTCATCGCCGACCGCGTCGCCGTGATGTATCGCGGGGAGATCGTCGAGGTCGGTGCCGCAGAGGAGGTGGCCCACGCACCGTCGCACTCCTACAGCAAGGCATTGGTGGCTGCGGTGCCGACTATCCGGAGCGCACCAAAACAGCAGCGCAGCAAGCCGACAGGGGAGTCGAACGTTCCGACGTCATCTTTGCTCAGCAGTGGCGCGGGCAGTGAATCGGCGCCCGAAGCAGTAGCGCCGCGCCGACGCGTCAAACCAGGTGATGTGATCACGTTGTGTGTGCTGGCGACCCTGATCGCCGTCATGCTCGGCGCGTCGTGGATTGCCCCCTTCAACCCCGATCTCCCGGTCGGGCGCCCGACAACCCCACCCAACGCGGCGCATTGGCTCGGCACCGACGAGGTCGGGCGCGACATCCTGAGCCGCGTCCTGATCGGCATGCGCTCCAGCTGGTGGGGTGCCCTCTGCGTGATCGCGTCCGGAATTGTCTTCGGCGGCGCCGTGGGGCTCGTCGCCGGCACCCTCGGCGGGGTCGTCGACCGGATCCTGATGCGTATCACCGATATCTTCATCGCCCTGCCTGCGTCCTTGCTCGCGATCGCCGTCGTAGCCGCGATCGGGCCGTCGTATGTGCATACGCTGGCGGCGGTGGCACTCGTGTGGTGGCCGCTGTACGCGCGCGTTGTCCGGGGCGAGGTGACCAGGCTCCGATCGCTGCCGCACATCGACGCCGCGCGGCTGTCCGGTGCGGGCCGATTCCGGCTCGGCTGGCTGCACCTGCTACCTGGCGCGTGGCCGCCGACCATTATCGCGGCCAGTCTCGACGTCGGCGCCTTGATCCTGATGCTGTCCGGCCTCTCCTTCGTCGGGCTCGGTGCTCCCGCGCCTGCTCCCGAGTTGGGTGCGATGTGCGCGAGGGGACTTCCCTATCTGCTGGATTCCTGGTGGGTGCCGATCATGCCCGCGATCGGGCTCTTCGTGCTCGCCACGATCGCGAACTTCGCCGGTGACGTCCTTCGCGACCGCCTCACCGATCGCTGACCGCCAGCCGGCATTGCCCCTTTCTTCCACCGCAAGAAAGAAACTCCGAATGCTCGAAGTCATAGCCCGGCGCGGCAGTTCGACCATCGTCGTGCTGCTCGCGCTCGTCGCGGTGGTGTTCCTGCTCCGGAACGTCTCGCCGGTCGATCCGGCTCGAGCGTTCGTCGGCGACAGGGCCTCCGCCGAGGTCGTCGAGCGAGCACGGCACGATCTCGGTCTCGATCGGCCGCTGCCGGTGCAATATGTCGACTACGTCGAGAAGGCGGCTACCGGCGACTTCGGGCAGTCCGCGGTGACGCGGCGGCCGGTCAGCTCCGATATCGCCGACTTTCTGCCCGCCACAGCGGAACTGATCATCTGTGGCTTTGTGCTGGCCGTTCTGCTCGGCTTGCTGCTCGGTATGGCGACAGCACTGCGGTGGCCCGGGTCGGGCGCCCTTCGATTCGTGCTGATCGGCGGATCGTCGATGCCGATATTCCTCGCCGCCTTGCTCGGAATCCTGTTGTTCTACAAAGAGTTCGGAGTTCTCCCCGCGCGCGGACGCAGCTCCTACAGTGACGCACCCGACGGACCGACCGGGTTCCTGCTCATCGACTCGCTGCTTGCCGGGCGGCCGAGCGTATTCATCGATGCGGTCGAGCACTTGATTCTTCCCGTCGTGTGCTTGTCCATGGTCCCCGCGGTCGCTATCGGCCGGGCACTCCGGAGCAGCCTGCAGCACACCCTGCGCTCGGACTTCGTTCGCACCGCCCGTGTCAAAGGCATGACCGAGCTACGCGTCGTCGTCAAACACGCGTTGCGGAATTCGGTGAACTCGACACTGGCGATCGCGGGTATGCAGGTCGCTGCCATGTTCGGAGCCGCCATCCTGCTGGAACTGATCTTCGCCTGGCCCGGCCTCGGCCTCTACACCGCGCAAGCCGTCAAAGCCGGCGACTACACCACTATCGCCGGAATCACCCTGACACTCGGTGCGATCTACGTCCTGACGAACTTCCTCGTCGACCTCGGTCAAGCACTTGCCGATCCCCGGACCCCTACTGACTGATGAGCGCGACAGATTCGGCGATCGAAACGGCCGTCGACAGCTGGCGGCGCGTGACTTCTTCGGCGCACGCATGGGTGAAGCATGCAGATCGTCATTAGGACTGCGAACCACCAGTGACAGGGCGCGCTGGAACGGAGAATCATCGATGGAGCCGACCAGTCGCCTGATGTAGCCGTTTCTCTGGTGGCCGGCCGACTTGAAGGCGAAGCCAGGAGTCCTGACACGCACTGTCATGAGTTCGGACTGCTCACCCCGGTGTCGGCATCATTCTCGCCGTCACCCTCGGGACTTCCTCGAGCCTCCTGTTGATTGTCCAAGGAGAAGACTATGACTAGATCATCAGTTTCTACGGCCTGGGTCGACGAGTTCGCCGAGCGCTGGGGATCCGCCTGGAACTCCCACGACCCCGAGCAGGTCCTCGAACTGCTCACCGACGACATCGTCTACGACGATTCTGCCTGGCCCCAGACCATGCACGGCAAAGCCGACGTGCGCGAATTCCTCGAGCACACCTGGCGCGCGTTTCCCGATCTGACCTTCGAGTTGGTCACCGGCCCGCACGTGGCAACCGATGGCCCGCGAGCCGCCTACTGGTGGAAGGCCGGCGCAACCCACCGAGGCCCGCTCGACCCCCCTGGCATCCCCGCCACCGGCAGGCGCATCGAATTCGACGGCGTCGACATCCACGAGTACAGGGAAGGAAAGGTCGCCAAGCTGCGGATCATCTTCAACATGACCGACATAGCCGCCCAGTTGGGCCTGCTCCCAGCGCCAGGGAGTGGGACAGAGAAGGTCATGGTCGGCATGCAGAAGCTCAGGTCCCGGTTCACTCGTTCCTGAGCACACCCAACGCAGGGTGCGCGGTGTTCCCGGAGGCTGATTCGTGGTGCTCGCGGGGGAGGTCTGTCATCCGTCGTGCCGGTCGTTGCGAAGGTCTGCTTCGAGTCGCTGCGCGCGGCGAGCCTTGCTGGGCAACACGAGCTTGACGGTGATTGCTGCCAATCCTTGTGCCTGGCGGCGGCTGCGCTCGTCGAGATCGAGCGTCAACGCCACCGATGACAGGGCACTCTTCTGGCGGGTTGGTCACAGCGGTCAGGAATCTGCGTTCGTCGATTCCGCGAGGTAACCTGAGGCGCGCGGTACAGCGGGAGGGATGTGGTGCCATGAGGACGATCCTCGGCTGATTCACGACGGCCCCAACCAATTCGGCATCGTGCTGTCCTCCAAGCGAGGCGAGTGCGCGGGCGGCCCGAAGTCCTTGCTGAATGTCGCGGTGCACAACCTGTCATGGCCCGATGTACTCACCCTGGACGGTTGGTGGGTCGAGTCGAGCGGCATTTGCCGACATAAGGATTGGGGCGAGACCACGTCCCGTGAGGACCAACCCGACTGTCCGATACCACCGAGCGGCATCGAAAACTACCTGGAGACACTGCCCGACGACACAGTGCTTGTTCGGGTCTGTTGCCGCGGCTAGCAACACCCTCTCTTGGCGCTGCGCACTTGGCGAAGGTCCGCTTCTGCCGATCATGTGACGTGCGTTGCTTATTCGAAGGACCCGGGCGAGCTGATCATCAGGTCGCCCGAGGCACGCTCCGAAGGGCTCAACCGAAGATCGGGGTCTCGGTGGTGTAGAGGAAACGGGTCAGGGAGCGATCGATGAACTGCTCCTCGTCCGCGGCGACGGTGGTGGTGTAGGTGTCGGAGGTGAACCAGCGGGCAGCGTCGGCGATGTCGTCGACCCACACCTCGGCGACGCCGTCGTAGAAGATGCTGTTGACGCCGGGGATCTCGTCGTCGGTGGGCAGGAGCTGCACGTAGCGCCGGACCGGGACTTCACCGCCGGGCAGGCTCGCGATCAGCGGGGTGTGCTTGTTCGTCCAGTAGTCCACGAACTCCTCGTGGGTGAGGTCGGCCCGCCGGGTCAGGAAGATGCTGAGTTTGATCATCGAAGGTTCCTCTAGGTCGAGATTTTACTTGCCTGGGCAACTCACAAGGTAGACGGATTCACTTGCCTGGGCAATAGATATCTGTTTCCTGGGCAAGTAAGATGCTCTACATGGACGAACCGTCACCGTGGCTCGACGCCGAGCAGCAGGAGCTTTGGCAGGACCTTCTCACCGTCGTGATCGCGCTCCCCTCGGCCCTGGACCGCCAGTTGCAGCGCGACGCCGGTATGTCGAACTTCGAGTACAGCGTGCTCGCACGGTTGTCGATGGCCGATCAGGACACCATGCGGCTCAGCGAGCTGGCCCGCGACTGCGACAGCACGCTCCCGCGGCTGTCGAAGCTGATGGACCGCTTCGAGGCACGCCAGTGGATCCTTCGCCGAATCGACCCGAGCGACGGCCGCTACACCCTGGCCACGCTGACCGAGGCAGGTAGGCAGAAGGTGGTCGACAGCGCGCCCGGACATGTCGAGCAGGTGCGTCGTCTCGTCTTCGACCCGCTGACGGCCGCGCAACGCCGCCACCTCGGCGCTGCGCTTTCCCGCGTCGCCGAGACCGTGCGGCGGGAGATCGCCGCCGGTCCCGGTCCCATCCACTGAGGGAAACGGCATGCCGAGCCGCGACCGCACACTAATGACTATCGCTGGGATTGCGCGATCTTGTGCAGTATCGGTTCAGCCCTCGCCTGGAGACCGCTTGTGCCGCGCGGCATATTACGAAGGCCACACCGGTAACGGGCCCACAACTCGA
This sequence comes from Nocardia sp. NPDC060259, assembly GCF_042728775.1. Lineage (NCBI taxonomy): Bacteria > Bacillati > Actinomycetota > Actinomycetes > Mycobacteriales > Nocardiaceae > Nocardia > Nocardia sp. NPDC060259. The sequence continues at coordinate 185,597 of NZ_JBHXAY010000001.1, read as the reverse complement.
ACCCGCCACCCATCCCACTGCTCATCGGGGTCGGCCGATTCTCCGGCCGTGCGCCGACGACCAGAATTCGAAAACCACTGCCCTCCGGGAGTTTTCGCACCGCCGCGAATCCGTCGAACACATCGTCGCTATCGGCGACCCATTCCCCGCCCGCCCCATCGGTCAACGTGACTCGCCATCGACTTGTTTCAAGGGCTCTCGCTGTCACCGACCGGCGCTGGATGCGTCCGTCGGGCGAACGCACCGCCACCAGATCGCCGCATTCGCCGCGCAACTCATCGGACCTCACAGGTCCCCCCGACCACCGCCATTTCAGCGAACTGTAGTCCGCGACCCGCGCGGTTAGCTGTGGCTCGGCGGCCAAACGCCAAGGCATGCCGATGGGTAGCCGGATAACAGCCTTATGGGCGTCCGGTCGCGTGCTGCCGCCGGCGGCGAACCACGGCCATGGCGGCGGGTCTACTTCACGTCGCCGGCCTGGAACTGTTCGACATCGCCCCACTCCCACGCGATCCGTCCGTCGTCAGCAGCGTCCTTGATCAGCGCCCACACGATATCGATGTTGCTGCCGGGAGGCAGGTCGATCGCGATATGGCGGTCCCCGCTCCATTCCGATATCAGGCGGCATCGCGCTGTGGCGTCGTCGATGGCGCCGTGCAGTTGTGTGGCCTCGTTGTCTGACAGCGTCGGCAGCAGGAGGACGCGGAAGACGCGGTGCCCGGACTTCTCGAGCAGTTCTGTCACCTGCTGACCGGCCGGATCCAACCCCACTCGATCACCGAGCGCGAGGCCGTAGACGCGGAAGGGAATGCAGGCAACCTCGAACGTATCCTCACCCCGCGACGTGAGCCAGAGCTGTTCGAGGGAGGACGGAAAGCCGTATGGTTCGAGGTTGGCCATGGCTATGTAATCGGAATTATCACGGCCAACCGGTGATTCATGAGTGATGTAGTACGGTCCGGGCAATTGGGCGACTCTCTATCTGGCGGGACGGCGCGACACCGGTGTGCCCTCACCTGTGGAGGAGGACAGACGTCATAGGTTGCGCGGGGTGACCAAGCCTGCTTCGTAGGCCAGGACGACCAACTGGGCGCGATCTCGGGCGTGGAGTTTGGTCATGGCCCGGTTGACGTGGGTTTTCGCGGTGAATGGGCTGATGACCATATGGTCGGCGATCTCGTCGTTGGACAGGCCCTGAGCAACGAGAGTCACAGCCTCGCGTTCCCGGATTGTCAGTCCGTCCAGCCGGGTCGCGGTGCCGGTCGTCATCGGCTGTGAGACATACCGGTTGATCAGTCGACGGGTGATCGAGGGGGCGAGCAGAGCATCGCCGCGGGCCGCGACGCGAACGGAATGCAGGAAGTCTTCCGGTCGGATGTCTTTGACCAGGAACCCGGCGGCGCCGGCACGAAGGGCATGAAAGACGTATTCGTCCAGGCCGTAGTTGGTGAGGATCACGACATGCACCCCAGCCAGAGCGGGGTCTGCCGCGATGTGTCGTGTCGCCTCGATGCCGTCGAGAACGGGCATCTGGACGTCGATGAGCGATACATCGGGCAGATGCTGCCGCGCCAGGGTGAGGGCTTCGCTTCCATCGGCGGCCTCGGCCACCACCTCGATATCGTCTTCGAGGTCGAGAAGAGCACGGAATCCACTGCGAATGAGCGGTTGGTCATCGACCAGCAGGACACGGATCACGCCGGGGCCACCGGAAGTTCCGCGCGGACGCCGAAGCCACCCTCGCTGCGCGGCGCCGCAGATAAGCGTCCGCCCAGTGCCGCGACTCGTTCGTGCATCCCGAGCAGCCCGACCCCGTACGCCGGCGCACCATCGAGCATGGCCTTGCCGTCGTCATCAACCTTCACGACCACCAGGTCAGGGCAGTAGTCGATGTGGACCGAAGCCGTCGCCGCGTCTGCGTGCCGGGAGATGTTGGTCAGCGATTCCTGAACGATCCGGTAGACGGTTCGGTCCACAGCGGCCGGAACGTTCCGATGTTGTCCCTCGATAGTCAATGTTGCGTCCAAACCCGTTGCGCAGAACCGTTCCAGCAGCTCCGGAACATGCTCAAGACCGTACCGAGGCGCGGCCACGTCCTCGCGCAGTGCCTCCAATGTCGCACGTAGTTCCCGGGCTGCTTCCCTGCCGGCCTCCCGGATCGCCAGCAGCGCCTCCGGCACTTGTTCGCCGCGTTTGCGGGCGACGTGAACCGCGGCCTCGGACTGGATCTTGATCACCGAGATCTGGTGGGTGAGCGAGTCATGCAATTCCCGCGCGATATGCAACCGCTCCTCATCGGCTCGGCGCCGCGCGGTCTCCTCCCGAGTGCGTTCGGCTTCATCAGCGCGCCGCTCGGCTTGGCGCAGCGCCTCACCGGCCGCACCGGCCGCGATCAACCACGCCAGTTGCAGCGCGTCGCGTGCCTGGGCGAAAGCCTCACCCAGCGGCAAATGGGGATGAGCGAGCAGCATCGCGAACGGCAGCGCGAGCACCATCAGTATCGACCCCGCCACTGCGACGAGTCGCTGCCCCGCCCGAACAGTGGCGTACAGCGCGACCAGGAACCCGATAGCGGGAATCTCGAAACCGATTGCCTGATAACCCAACACACACAATCCCGAGATCGCCAGGACAGCGATCGGAGCCCGCCTACCCGCGGCGAGCGAGAGCCCGGCGATCATCAACAGCGCATAGCCAAGCGCATCGAGATTCGTGGAATCCCGGTGCCCGGACAATGCGGTGACCAGCAGCACGGCCGAGACCGCGACGGAGACCGCCCAGTCTGCGATGCCGATCCGCGCCCTGCTCATGGGTGCACCCTAGCCGCAATCGCGTAGCAGCAAATCCGGCGCACGGACGATCAACCGCCTACCACGAACGCGGTAGTTCCGCGACGGCTACGGCATACGCGGCAGTCGACTACCGCACCGAACTCAGCACGAATTGTCCACGCCTGCACGACGATCAGCGGTGTCTCCGGCGACATGATGAAGCGCGAGCACGTCACCGAACGTTGAAGGAGCGCCCGATGTCTGTCCGTTATCTCCCTGCCGTCGTTGCAGCGGCCCTACTCGGAAGTATCGCGGTTGCCGCACCGGCTGCGGCCGAGGTCGAACGCAGCGCCGCCGATGCCGGGTTGACCTCCGGCCGACTCGGGCCCACCGTGACTGCGCTGCTGGGACTCACAGCAATAGTGATCGGCACCCGCGCGTTCACTCGGGTCGGCCGAAGCGGCATCGGCAACGGCCGGTACCAGGCTGTGCTGGCGCTGGTCTCAGGGCTGGTCAGCCTGGCTCTGGGGAGCTGGTTCGCGGTCACAGCCGAGGGTGGTCCCGGTACCGGCAACGGGATAGTCGGGGCCTGGGCAGCCATGGTGTTCGGACTGATCGCGCTGGTCCTCGGCGCGCTGACACTGAACCGATCCCGCCAGGCCATTTCCACGCCGCCCGCGAATCCCTCGTGATCGGAATCCGCTGACCGCCAAACAAATCCGCGACCGGCCCCTGCGACCCGGTGGCCAGGCCGGGGAAGTGCTCGGCCTGGCCACCGTCGCGAATCTCGTGCAGCACAACGACTGGCCGCCGTCGGAGCCCCGATGCGGTTCGTAGCGATCGGCGAACCATGCGTCAACTAGTAGTTGACGATACGCTATTCGTCAACTACTAGTTGACGCATGGCGATAGTTCGTGAGTGGTTTTCGCCGACAGCACATCGAACCGAGGAGTCGCAATGGAAGCCTTCGAAAGCGCAGCGCGTGAGCAAGCCGAGTCATCGGGCAGGCGGGCGACGGTCGTCGGCGCAGGGATCGCAGGCTTGGCTGCCGCGTTGCGATTGCGTCAGCAGGGCTGGGACGTCGTCGTGGTCGAACGCGCGCCGAGTCGCCGCAGTAGCGGTTACCTGGTGAACCTGCACGGACCCGGATATGCCGCTACCGAGCGGCTCGGGCTGCTACCGGCGTTGACCCCGCGCGATATCGGATTCTTCACCTCGGTCCTCGTCCACGCCGACGGCCGGGAGAAGTTCAGGATTCCCGCCGCTGTCACCGAGGCCGCTGTCGGGAACCGGGCCCTGAGCTTGTTCCGCGGCGATTTGGAGTCAGCGCTGTACGACGCGGTCGCCGAGTTCGCCGATATCCGTTTCGGCACCACGGTGCGGGCCATTACCCAGACCCCGGGGGCGGTCGAAGTCACCCTCAGCGACGACACCCACCTCCACACCGAACTCCTGGTCGGCGCCGACGGCGTGCACTCCCGGGTTCGGGAGCTCGTATTCGGTGCCGAGTCCGAGTATTTCGTGGACCTGGGCCATATGGTCGGCGCATTTCCGCTGGAAACACCGTCCGCCCACATGCCCGATGGTGTCGGCACCACGTATATCGGTCCCGGACGTACGGCCGCGGTGATGAACCTGGGACCGGAAAGGTCCTCGGCGTTCTTCGCCTACCGCAGCCCCGCCCCTGAAACCGAACTCGCTCTCGGCGCCGCACCCGCCCTTACCCGAGCGTTCGGGGATCTCGGCGGCGGTGTCGCCGACGCACTCCGTCAGCTCGACGCCGAGCCCGGCACCGCCTACTTCGATTCGGTCGGCCAGATCGTGATGGACCGCTGGAGTCGGGGCCGAGTCGTCCTGCTCGGCGACGCGGCCTGGTGCGTAACGGTATTCGCCGGTTACGGCGCCGCCCTCGCCCTCGACGGCGCCGACCGGCTCGGCACCGCGCTGGCGACACACGGCGATGACATTCCCGCCGCCCTCGACACCTGGGAGACCGCGTTGCGCCCGGAGGTGAAGAAGCGACAGGCGTTGGCGCGGAGGGGAATCAGCCGATTCGCCCCGCCGTCACGCACCCATGTGTGGGCGGGCGAACTAGTGCTCCGCGCAATCCAGCTCCCCGGCATCCGCGGCCTGGTCCGACGCTCCATCCAACGCGCCAACAACTGACCGCCGAGTCCGCTGATCGGCCGGGCTCAGCGGACTACTCGGCGGCGAGCCCGGCGCAGGAGGCCGCGGACAATCTCCGCGACTCGGCCGGTCGTGCACAACGCCCGTCATGAAGCGCGCCTTTGCTCCTCCACTCGATGCACCCCCACGGTTGCTGATGGATTCGTTCTCGCACAGGTCGCGGAGTAGCGCAAGAGAACCGCGTCGGGGAGTTATCCCTGAGCCCATGTCCACTCCCGCAAAGATGCCTTGGGTAATGCTGTTCGCCAGGGCGAACGACGCGCATTCGCGAACGACCATGCAGTCGCCGCAGATGCGCCGAGCCACCGTCACGTATCTGGCTCGGTTTATGCGTGGTGGAAAGAAGACGTCCGGGTAGACATTTTGACATGCAGCCCGCTGCCGCCATTCCGCTTGCATCCACACCTCACTTGGTCGGACCAATTGTCTACTGCTGTCACAGCTTCCATTTGCGCCGCCGACCTGGCAAAGGGCCTTCCGGCCTCGACTCAGAGGACCGAAGTCCCATCGGCGAAACCAGCAGATCGGTCGCCGCGCGCGTGTTCCTGGCTGAGAGGACCGTGAGGAAATGCCAACGCGAATCATCTTGTGTAACAGTCTTTCTCGATTCGACATCGAGCTCTGTCGGTGACGGCGCGATCGGACTCTCGCGCCACCGGTAGGAAATGACGAAAGTCCCTATGCGGATAGACCGTCGGCTCTGCACTGATGTCGACGGCCGCGGCAGTGTGGTGTGTATTGGCACCACCTCGGTGGTGCGGGTGCAAGAGCTGAGGACGAAGAGTTGCTACCGATATCGCAAGCGTGGTCGACGACGAGATATCCAGAGATAGTCGTTTTCGCCGCCGGGTGTGTGCCGAAACTCGAGGGTCAACGTTTCGCTGGAGCGGTTGCCCGGCTGCTCCGCAAGGAGGGTGTTACCGGTGGCTGTCGGCTGCGGATCGCTGGTGCGCAGGGCCGCGAAGCGCCGATGTTGGTGCAGGTCAATCTGAGTATCGGTGGCCCGGCTCGAATCCAGGTTCCGACGAGCGGTCCAGGCGATGCGCTGCCGGTTATTGCTCGAGTCGAGGAGAGACTGGCCCGGCGGGGGGTGTGCTGGCGGCCCCGTCCGTGGCCGGATCCGACACGGCCTGCCCTCGCGGTGGCGGGGCCGGGACGCCTGACGCGTCGAAAGATGGTGGCCCCGGTCACGTGCGGCCCATACGCGGCGGCACAGTTGATGGACGCGATGGACTACGACGTGCATTTCTTCGTCGATGCCGAGACCGGCCAAGATGCTGTCGTCTACCGCGCCGGACCGTACGGAGTACGCATGGCCCGTCAACGCGAGCTCCGTCCGCCACGTGCGGGTGTCGGTGTGGACACCACACCGATCATCCTGACCCCTCGGTGTGCACCGGTTCTCACCGAACCCGAGGCCGTGATTCGGATGTGCGGGTACGGGCTGCCGTTTCTGTTCTATACCGATGACGGCTCCGGGCGTGGCCATCTGCTCTATCGCCGATACGACGCCGACCTGACCCTGCTCACCCCCGCTGATTCCGGGGCCTGCGACAGCACTCGAACCTGCTGAATCCCTTCCTCGACATCGAAAGGCAGACAACGACAGTGGCACGCCTGCTGACCCAACGCGAGATCCTCACCGAGCTCGAACCTGTTGCCGAGACCGCGGTGAACAAGCACCTGGCCATGGCCAAGGACTGGCATCCGCACGACTATGTCCCCTGGGAGGACGGCCGCAACTTCGCCTTGCTCGGTGGAACCGATTGGGAGCCAGGACAATCCAGGCTCTCCGAGGTCGCCAAAGCGTCACTGATCACCAACCTGCTCACCGAGGACAATCTTCCCTCCTATCACCGTGAGATCAGCGAGAACTTCTCCCGCGACGGTGCGTGGGGGACCTGGATCGGACGGTGGACTGCCGAAGAAGCCCGCCATTCCATCGTCCTTCGTGACTATCTTGTCGTGACTCGTGGTGTCGACCCGGTCGCGCTCGAGAACGACCGGATGACACACGTGGGGGCTGGGTTCAGTGCGCCCGCCGACCAGGCCATAGCCGGCCAGCCCGGATTCCTGTACTCGGTGGCGTATGTGTCGTTCCAGGAATTGGCCACCCGTGTCAGTCACCGCAATACGGCAGCCGTGTGTGAGGATCCGGTCGCCGACCGGATGCTCGCCCGGATCGCCGCGGACGAGAACCTGCATATGATCTTCTATCGGACCCTCTGCGGTGCTGCCCTGGATGTGGCGCCCGACCAGACCATCGATGCCGTCGCGGCCATCGTGCGCAACTTCCGGATGCCCGGGACCGGGATGCCGAACTTCCGCCGCCACGGCGTCCTGATGGCCAAACACGGCATCTACGACCTACGCCAGCATCTGGAGGAGGTCCTCCAACCGGTGCTACGGCACTGGAGGATCTTCGAGCGCGACGACTTCGGCCCGGTGGGTGAGCGGGCACGCGACGATCTCGCAGAATTCCTCCACGATCTCGAACGCACCCGCGTTCCCCGGTTCGAGGAGCAACGGGACCGGGCGCTCGCCCGGGAGAAGGCCAAGGCCGGGGCCGACCCGCGCTGACCTACCGCCGCCTGGCGAGTCCGACTCGGACAATCTGAGATGTGAGGGTGGATCGACGGCTGCGATCGAGCGGTCGGGCAAGGTGGACTATCTGGTTCGTGTGTCCGTCGGGTCGCTCGCCGCCGCAGCATGCACCTTGTAGAGCACGACCTGCTCATTGGTGAACGGTATGACAGTGGCTGGGCTGGCGTTCGCCTGGCGCGGCACCATGTGCACCGGGAGGTTCGGCCGAAGCTCGAGCACGAAGTCGCGCATGGCATTTCGGTCGGGATCGTCGAGTCCGCCGCCGATGACGACCAGGTCGACTGAACCATCTGTTACCGTCGCCTCAACGATCGCGCGATCGTTGGTTGCCATGACGTCGCGGCCGAATCTGCGCAGCTCTTCCGCGAGCACATCGAGTGTCGACTGCCGTCGTCCGATGAGCAAGATCCTGGGTTCGGTCATCGTGAAATCCTAAGGCGGGCATTACGGCATTGTCGACGATGCGTGCGGTAGGGCAGGGCCGCGACCCGCCACACCACCGATCGGTTCCCGAAACCCTCTCCGCCCCCATGCAACAATGCCGAACATGGACCACTCGTCGGCGACCAGTGGGCGGCCTCCGGTGACGGAAACCCCGTCCCAGCTGCGGTTACGTGAACTTCTCGCTGAGGTGCAGGAAAGAATCGCCCACTGAGGGATGGACTTGACACAGCACAGCGAGAACGCGCACCGCTCGACGTCGGCTCCCGTCGTCGTCGGCATCGATGGCTCCGACGCATCGGCCGCAGCCCTGCGATGGGCTGCCCGTCTCGCCGCCGATCGGGACCGCGAGCTGCACATCATCCACGCCATGAACCCGGTGGCCGCGGTGACACCCCACAATGCCTACGACGCGTTCGCGTTTGCGACCATGCAGGACATCCGGCTCGCCGCCGAACGCGAGCTCGCCACCGCGAGCGACCAGGCCAAGGCCGCCGCGCCGGACATCTCGGTGACCACCGAGCTCAGCACCGGAAACCCGGCCGCGACGCTCATCGAACGCTCGGCCACGGCCTACCTTGTCGTTCTGGGCGCGACAGGATCCACCGGCACCCTCGCCCATCTCGGCTCGACCCTGCTTGCCGTGAGTTCGCACGCGCGCGGTGCGGTCGTCACCGTCCGCGGCCCCGATCCTGACCGACGGACGGGCCCGGTCGTCGTCGGTGTCGACGGCAGCGAGGTCGGTGAGCCCGCCATCGGGGCGGCGTTCGCGGAGGCGTCTGCGCGGGGGGTCGAACTCGTCGCGGTCCACGCGTGGAGCGATCTGTCCCAAGGTGCCTTCGGCGGCTCGGGCTACCTCGAGTTGCCGATCGCGGACTTCGAGGAGGCCGAATCGGCGCTGCTTGCCGAGCGGCTGGCCGGGTGGACGGAGCGTTTCCCCGATGTCGCGGTGCGGCGAGAGGTCGAGGTTTTCGGACCGCGCGAACGACTGGCCACGTGGTCGCGGACCGCTCAACTCCTGGTGGTCGGCAGCCGGGGCAGAGGTGGTTTCCGCGGATTGCTGCTCGGCTCGACCAGCAATTGGCTGGTACAGCACGCCGACTGCCCGGTAATGGTCGTCCACCCCGGCTGAAGTGACATCGAGAGCTCAGAAAGGCGAACCATGACCCCGCACTCCGATCGGAATCGCCCTGTCGTCGTCGGAACCGACGGTTCCGAACAATCGCTGACCGCGCTTCGCTGGGCAGCGCGGTATGCCGCGCACCACCGCGCGCCGTTGCAGATCGTCTACGTCATCGATGTCCCAGTGGAGTACGGACCTGGTGTTTCCGGGCCGCTCTTCGACCAGGAAAGGCTGCGTGAGCACGGCGAGTCCGTTGTCGCGGCGGGCGCCGCAGCCGCCGCGGAGGTCGTCGGGCCGATCGCCGACATCCCGATCGAGACGGCCGCGGCAATGGGAACGACGGTGGCGGTCCTGCGCCACTACAGCGCGTCAGCGCGATTGCTCGTCGTCGGCAGCCGAGGGCGCGGCGCGATACGACGCACCCTGCTCGGATCGGTCAGCACATCGCTTGCTCGACACTCCGACTGTCCGGTAGCGGTGATCCCTGAGCAGGAGGCCGATTCCGGCGGCCGCGTGGTTGTCGGTGTCGACGGGTCCGCCTGTAGTGCCGACGCGGTCGCGATCGCGTTCGAAGAGGCCTCCCAGCGCGGGGCCCGGCTGGTCGCTGTCCATGCGTGGTCGGAGTTCTTCCGTTACGAGTCCCGCGCCACCATGCAGACCGAAGGCGAGGCGCTGCTGGCGGAGAGCCTGGCCGGGTATGCCGAGAAGTACCCCGGTGTGGAGGTCGGACGTCTCGTGGTCGAAGACAAACCCGCCAGGGCGGTACTCGACTTGTCCGCCACAGCTCAACTCGTAGTGGTCGGCAGCCGAGGCAGGGGCGGGTTCTCCGGGATGACTCTCGGATCGGTCGCCCAGGCGGTCCTGCACGGCGTGGCTTGCCCGCTGATCATCGCCCGGTGCGAAGCTCGAGACGACTGACGGTCACGGCACAAGCACCGCCGCACCGTCGAAACCGCCTCGTGCCAGGTCGACCAGTGCGCGATCGGCCTGATCGAGTGGATACCGATGTGTGGTGACTGCCAGCCGATGCCGTTGTGCCACCGCGAGGAATTCTCGGGCCTGCGCCCGGGTATTGGCGGTGACACTGCGAATCTGGCGTTCTCGGAACAGGTGTCGCTGGTAGTTCAACGGCGGAACATCGGTCAGATGGATGCCGGCGATCGCCAGCGTCCCGCCGGCGTCGAGGGCTTCCAGCGCGTGTGGCACCAGTTCACCGACCGGCGCGAACAGGATCGCCGAGTCCAGCGCTTCCGGGGGGTGATCCGCCGCGCCCTGCGCTGAATCCGCGCCGAGCGCAAGAGCCAGTTCCCTGGCCGCGACGTCCCGGGTCATCACATGGACCCGGGCACCTCGGGCAAGGGCTACCTGCGCGGTCAGGTGCGCGCTGCCGCCGAACCCGTAGATTCCGAGCACCCCGTCCGCGGGGACCTCGGCGCGTGTCAATGCGTGGTATCCGATGATCCCCGCACACAGCAGCGGTGCCAGCTCCTCGTCGCTGTATCCCTCGGGCAAGGGCAGGGCGAACTCAGCGGGAACGGTGGTGAATTCGGCGTATCCGCCGTCGGCATCCCACCCCGTGTAGCGCGATCGCGGGCACAGATTCTCAGCTCCGCGCGTGCAGTAGTGGCACACTCCGCATGTGTATCGCAGCCAGGGAATACCGACCCGGTCACCCACCGCGATGTCGGCGTAGTCGCGGGGAGCCTCCACCACCTCGGCGACGATCTCGTGTCCCGGGATCACCTGCTGCCGGTGGACCGGCAGATCACCTTCCACCACGTGAAGATCGGTTCGGCAGACTCCGCAGGCGAGCACGCGCACCAGCAGCTCGCCGACGCCGGGTACCGGGACAAGCTCCCGTCGCCACCGAAGGGGGCCGGTTGCGACCTGGCCGGGGTGATCGACTCGCCATGCTCGCATCATGTCGTCGCTCCGAGGATAGGTTCGATCGTCACCGTCGACCTTGGCACCCTCAGCCGCGAACCGACAAGGGGCGCAGGTCCTGAGGAGGGGCATTCGGCAACACACCAAGGACCCCTCGGTGAGGGCGTTTGTGCCCTGCACCCGAGGGGGAGTTGTCCAGGAAGATCGAAGGCAGTGCCTGTCGAACGCGAGAGGGAGGCCATGAGATGCCAGCACGTCATGCATCCCCCGTTGTGGTCGGCGTCGGCGGCTCGGACGCGAAAGGACGTGAGTGCGTGCACTCGGGTGCTGCCGGCTAGCCCTGAATCTGTGATCGGCCGCCAGATTTGGGATGCTCGCCTGGTCGAGCATTCGGCGCGCAGCTCAGCTCCTCGGACTGCATCCGAATCCGGGGCCCTAGCCGCGTTCACCGAGTGGCGGCCAGTACTGCCGCGAGGCCTTCTCGCAGGTCCTTGACGAAGTACTCGGGAACCTCGAGCGATGGGAAGTGTCCCCCGGTCGCGGGCGTCGTCCATCGGACGATCTGCCGGTACCGCTGCTGTGCCCAGGGTCGCGGACACTTCTCGGTATCGCGGGGGTACATGGTGAGGGCCGACGGGACATCGACCTGGAGTTCGGGGTCCAGCGAGTTGTGACTTTAGTAGTAGAGACGGGCCGCCGATGCGCCGGTCCGTGTCAGCCAATACAGGGTGACGTCGTCGAGAATGCGGTCTCGGGACATCGTCTCGAACGGGCTGTCCTCGGTATCGCTCCACTCGGCGAATTTGTCGAGGATCCAGGCGAGGAGCCCCACCGGTGAGTCGACGAGCGAGTAGCCGATGGTCTGCGGTCGGGTCGCCTGCTGCTTGGCGTATGCCGCACGGTGGCGCCAGAAATCGCGGGTTTCCTCGGTCCATGTGCGCTCGGCCGCCGTCAGTCCGTCCGTCGTCAACCCGGGCGGTGCCTCCGCGAACGTTGTGTGGATGCCGAGAACCTGTGCCGGGAACCGGCCGCCGAGAACCGTGGTGATATTGCCGCCCCAGTCGCCGCCGTGGGCCACGAACGTGCCGTAGCCGAGCCTTCCCATCAGTTCCACCCATGCGGCCGCGATCTTTTCGGCTCCCCACCCGGTAGTGGCCGGCTTGTCGCTGTAACCGAAGCCCGGTAGCGACGGAACCACAACGTGGAACGCCGGCGCGCCTGCCTCTTTCGGGTCTGCCAGCTCGTCTATGACATCGATGAATCGAGCAATGCTGTCCGGCCAGCCGTGCGTCAAGATCAGGGGAGTGGCATCTGCGCGCGCGGAGCGGCGGTGCAGGAAATGGATCCCCAGACCATCAATGAGCGTGCGGAACTGGCCAATTCGGTTGAGGCGCTTTTCGAACGATCGCCAGTCGTACCCGGTGCGCCAGTAGTTCACGACCTCGACGAGGTCGGCTAGCGTCACACCCTGGCCCCATCGGCGAGGGTCGGGTGCGGCGCGATAGACCGTTTCAGCTTCCGGCAGTCGCGCCGCAGCCAATCGCGCGCGCAGATCGTCGAGGTCGGCGTCGGTTGCGTGGGCTTCGAATGCTCGGACGCGCATTCCCACGCCGCAGCGACTCGTCGACTGGCTGGCCGAGTACGGCCTCGGGGTGGACTCCTGCACCACCGCCCAGCTCGAACGTGCTCGGGAACTGCGGGAATCGATTCACGCCGCCGCGACAGCGGCCGCGATCCACGACGTCCTTCCTGTGTCTGCAGTCCACGTCATCAATGACTTCAGCATCCAGGGTCGGGCCGCGGCCGTCCTGACGGCGGAGGGCAACCGTCGATGGCAACTCGGCTCGGCTTCCTGCGTCGAAGATGCCCTGGGCGTCATCGCTGCCGACGCGATCAGCATCATCGCGGGTGAGCGAGACGGAAGATTGGCCTTGTGCGCAGCGCCGACCTACCTGGCTGCCTTCTTCGACACCAGCCAGAGCCGCACCCGCAAATGGTGCGATATGAACACGTGCGGGAATCGCCAGAAGAAGGCACGCTTCAACGCCAACCAGCGCAAATAGTCAGAGGCTGACAACGCGCGGGCGACCTCGCGCGGGCCGCCGACCTGTACGTGAAGGCGGCGGATACGGCGACCAGTGTCCCGGAACGCGACCACCTCACCCGCGAGGCCGTGGACGTGCGGGAGACCCTGCGCGCGTAGCCGGTACGCCGGTGCCGGCTACAGGAGTCCAGGCCGGTGAACTCGGATAATTGGGAGTTTTCACTCGGGCAATCGGTGCTACTCGCAGCGCCTTCCCGGTGCTGTCGGCGCTTGGTTTGATACTGGCGCGCGATGTGGACCGACCTGCTCGAACCAGCAGTTCAGCACCTGGAATCGCGCTATCGCGAGCCGGAGGAAGACTTGCTGGAGATACGGAACATCACCGTCCGGTTCGGTGGGGTCACCGCCTTGGACGACGTCGGCTTCGCAGTCGGCGAGTCGGAGATGCTCGGGCTGATCGGCCCGAACGGAGCAGGCAAGACCACCCTGTTCAACTGCCTGACCGGCCGCGGCAAGCCCGTGTCGGGCACGGTCACCTACCGCGGGCTGCCACTGCTGCGGCGCCGCCCCGATGAGCTGGCCGGACTCGGCATCGCCAGGACGTTCCAGAATCTAGGTCTCTTCGAGCACATGTCCGTCCGCGACAACGTGCTGGTCGGCGCACATCACCGGGCGAAGGCGGGATTCGCCGCGGCGGCGGTGCGACTGCCCGTGGTGCGGCGCGAGGAGAAGCGCCTCGCCGCCGACGTACACCAGGTGCTGGAACGCCTCGACCTGCTCGACGTCGCCGACCACCCGGCCACCGGATTGCCGTTCGGCACCCTCAAACGCATCGAACTGGCCAGAGCGCTGGCCTGCCGCCCGCGGCTGCTGATGCTGGACGAGCCGGTCAACGGGCTCAGCCACGGCGAGGTGGCCGAGTTCGCCGCGCTCGTCCGCGAGCTGCGGGCCGAACTCGGGCTCACCGTCATGGTGGTCGAACACCACATGGGTTTCGTGATGGGGATCAGCGATCGGGTGGTGTGCCTGGACTTCGGCCGGGTGATCGCCGAGGGCACACCCGCCCAGGTGCAGCAGCACCCCGACGTGATCGCCGCCTACCTGGGGAAGCCGGCATGAGCGAGTTTCTCGTCGTCGACGACCTGCACGCCGGTTACGGCGCGGCGCAGGTCCTGCACGGGGTGAGTGTGACGGTGGGGCGCGGTGAGGTGTGCGCGATCCTCGGACCCAACGGCGCGGGCAAGACCACGTTGTTGCGCACGCTGAGCGGGATGGTGCGCGCGCGTGCGGGCAGCGTGCGGGTCGACGGCGTGGTGCTGGGCAAGCGCAACCCCGAAGCGGTGGCGCGGCTCGGCATCGCGCATGTGCCGCAGGGTCGTGGCACGTTCGCCCCGCTCAGCGTGGCCGACAATCTGCGCGTCGGCGCGTTCACGCGGCGCGACGCCGCGGCGATCCGCGCGGACCTGGACAGGGTCTTCGGCTACTTCCCGATCCTGAAGGACAAGCTGCATCAGCAGGCGGGCGGGCTGTCCGGCGGACAGCAGCAGATGCTGGCCATCGGGCGCGCCCTGATGATGCGGCCGCGGGTGCTGCTGCTCGACGAGCCGTCGCTGGGTTTGTCGCCGCTGGTCACCCAGGAGCTGTTCGGCATCATCGCCGCCGTCAACACGGCGGAGCAGACCACGGTGGTGGTCGTCGAACAGAACGCGCACCTCGCGCTGGCCATCGCGGATCGGGCGCACGTGCTCGAGACGGGCCGGGTCGTGCTGTCGGGCACGCCGGAACAGATCAACGCCGACGAACAGATCGCACGCTCCTATCTCGGATACCAGGTATGAATCAATTGCTCGAACACACACTGGGCGGTCTCACCGCGGGCGCGATCTACGCGAGCCTCGCGCTGGCGCTCGTCCTCATCTACCGATTCACCGGGGTGGCGAACTTCGCCCAGGGTGAGCTAGCCATGTTCTCGGCGTTCCTGGCCTGGCAGTTCGGCCAGAGCGGAATGCCGTTGTGGCTGGCCATGATCACGGCCCTCGCGGTCTCCTTCGCCGGCGGCATGCTGATCGAGCGGGTGGTGATCCGGCCGGTCGAAGGCGCGCCGGAACTGACCCTGGTGATCGTCACGGTCGGGCTGTACTTCTTCGTCAATGCCGCCGCGGGCTGGATCTGGTCGTTTCAGCTCCAGTCGTTCCCCAGTCCGTTCCCCGGCGGCGCGATCAGTACCGGCGGGGTGAGCGCGAGCTATCAGAGTCTCGGGGTGCTCGCGGTGGTCGCGGTGGTGATGACCCTGCTGTTCGCGCTGTTCCGCTTCACCAAGATCGGGCTCGGAATGCGGGCGGTCGCCGCGAATCCGGAGTCGGCCCGGTTGACCGGCATTCGGGTCGGCGCCGTGCTGGCGCTCGGCTGGGGCTTGGCGGCGCTGGTCGGGGCCGTGTCGGGAATTCTCGCGGCGCCGATGCTCTTCCTCGAACCCAACATGATGGGCGGCGTACTCATCTACGCCTTCGCGGCGGCGACGCTGGGTGGGTTCGACTCCCCGGTCGGCGCGGTCGCGGGCGGTCTGATCGTCGGTGTCACCGAGACGCTGGCAGGCGCCTATATCGAGGCGATCGGCACCGAACTCAAGATCGGCGTGCCGCTGTTGATCATTCTTCTGGTCCTGCTGGTTCGTCCGCAGGGTCTGTTCGGTACGGCGGCGGTGCAACGAGTATGAGCGACATCGAGATTCGGGAATCCCGTCCGGCTGCCGAGGCGACCGCACAGCCGGTGCGCCGGAGCGGGTTCGTGCTGCGGAACCGGACCGCGCTGGTGCTCGCGGCGGTGGCCGTGGTGGCCTGTGTGGCGCCGTTCCAGCTGGCGCCGTTCTACACCTTCCAGCTGTCGATGGTGCTGGTCTACGCCGTCGCGCTGCTCGGCCTGAATCTGCTCGTCGGCTACACCGGGCAGATCTCGCTCGGGCACGGCGCGTTCTTCGGTGCCGGTGCCTATGTGACGGCGGTGCTGATGCAGCGCTGGGACACACCGTATCTCGCCGCGCTGCCGGTGGCGGCCGCGGTGACTTTCGTGCTCGGTGTCGCGGTCGGCATTCCGGCGCTGCGGCTGCGTGGGCTGTATCTGGCCCTGGTGACGCTGGCCATCGCCATCTTCACAGTGCCGCTGCTGAAACGTTTCGACTCGATCACCGGCGGCTCGATGGGGCTGACCGTCGCCAAGCCCGCCGCGCCCGCCTGGACCGGACTGGCCGAGGATCAGTGGCTGTACTTCCTGGCCTTGGCCACGGCGGCAGGGTGTTTCGCGCTGGTGGCCGGACTCTTGCGGTCGCGCGTCGGGCGGGCGCTGCGGGCGATCCGCGACAACGAGATCGTCGCCGAGATGATGGGTGTGCGCCTGGCGTACTACAAGACCCTCGCCTTCGCCTGGAGCGCCATGCTGGCCGGGATCGCCGGGTGCGTCTACACCTGGGTGATCGCCTATGTCTCGCCGGACTCGTTCACCGTCGGCCTGTCGATCACGCTGCTCGCGGGCATCGTCGTCGGCGGTCTCGGATCGCTGTGGGGTGCGGTGCTCGGCGCCGCGTTCGTGATGTACGTGCCGAGCCTGGCGCAGGACGTCAACGACGCCGCGCCCGGGGTGATCTTCGGTCTTGTCGTGATCGCCCTGATGTACATCGCACCGACCGGATTGGCCGGACTCGCCGGCCGTCTCAGCCGTCAGATCATTCCCGTGCTTGTTCGGAAAGGCGAGAAATAATGGGAACCAAGGCAATTCGGATCGCCGGCGTCGCCGCGGCGGCGCTGCTCACACTCACCGCCTGCGGTGGGCGTGGCGACACGGCGACCACCGCCGGCGGCGACTGCCAGGGGCAGCAGACCGTCGGCATCACCGACACCAGCGTCAAACTGGGTGGGGTGTACCCGCTGTCGGGGCCCGCGTCGGCCTACGGCGAGGCGGGCAAGGCCGGACGCGCCTACTTCGACTATCTCAATGCCGAAAAGGGCGGGATCAACGGCCGGAAGGTGGAGTACCTGGTGCGCGACGACGCGTATCAGCCGCCCAAGACCGTGGAGGAGACCCGGCGGCTGGTCGAGCAGGACCAGGTGTTCGCGATCTTCCCGACCCTGGGTACCGCGACCTCGTCCGCGGTGTGGGACTACCTGAATCAGCGACAGGTTCCGCAGGTGTTCGTCGCCGGTGGCGCGACGAAGTGGGGCGCCGACACCGCCCACCCGTGGACCATCGGCTGGCAGCCCAGCTACCGGTCCGAGGCGCGCGCGTACGCCAGCTACGTGCGTCAGGAACGGCCGGACGCCACCGTCGCCGTGTTGTATCAGAACGACGACTTCGGCAAGGATCTGCTCGACAGCTTCCGCGCCGCCGTCGCGGGCAGTGGTGTGCGGATCGTGGCCGAGCAGAGCTACGAGGTGACCGACCCGACCGTCGAACCGCAGCTGCGCACCCTGTCCGGATCGAAGGCCGATGTGCTGCTGAACTTCTCGACGCCGAAGTTCGCCGCGCAGGCGCTGGCCGCGGACGCGCGCGCCACCGAGTGGAACCCCCGCCACATCGTGACCACCGTCGCCAACTCGGTGACCACGCTGAAGTCGGTCGGCTTCGACAACGTCCAGGGCGTCATCTCGGCCGCCTACACCAAGGACCCCGCCGACCCTTCCCGCGACACCGACCCGGCGATGCGCGAGTACAAGGACAAGCTGGCCCGCTACGGCCAGGGCATCGATCCGACCAGCGTGTACGCGATCATCGGCTGGGCGAGTGCGGACAGTTTCGCCAAGACCCTGGCGGCGGCGAGCTGCCCGACCAGGGAGGGGCTGCGCGATTCCATGCGCAACCTGAACAACATCCCGGTCGATCTCCTGCTGCCGGGCGTGACGCTGAAAACGGGCGCAGGCGACGCGTTCCCGATCGAGGCGCTGCAGATCCAGCGTCTGACCGGTGACCGGTGGAGTCTCGTCGGCGACATCATCGACACCACCAAGTAGGCCGTCCCAGGGCGACCCGGCGCAGCGAGTTCCCCTCGCCGCGCCGGGGCTGTCTGAGGCGCACTTCCGGGGGTCGGCTTCTGTCGCCGAAGCTCAGTCGGGAGCGAAAGATTCGTCGAATGATGCAGTGACACAGCTCATTCGCGCATCGATACTGGCTCCGACCCGGGTTGCGGGAGGCACCGGCGCCGACCCCGACACGCCCGAACTGCGGCGGTGAGATGGTCGTCGCGCCGAGACCGGCGCCGGAGTGCCTGTGCGGTGCCCGCGAGGAGATGAGGGACAGTGCGAGTACTCGCGCGGCTGACTGTGGGGCGACCGAAAACCGTGGTCGCGGTGGTGGTGTTGCTGCTTCTCCTCGCCGGCGCGGGCGGCGCGTCGGTGCAGCAGCGGCTCTCCGGCGGTGGGTTCTGGAACGCGGACGCCGAATCCGCGCGCGCCGCCAGGATCCTGGCCGAAAAGTACACCACCGGAACGCCGAATGTCCTGGTGCTGGTGGAGGTTCCGGCCGAGGTGGGCACCGTGGACACGCCCGCGGTCGCCACCGCCGGTCGGCAGCTGACCACCGAGCTGGCCGCCGTGCCGGGTGTGCGTTCGGTGAGCTCGTACTGGTCCACCGGATCGCCCGAGTTCCTCCGCGACGCCGACCGTGGAAAGGCACTGGTCGCCGTAGATATTCCGGGTGACGAGATCGTGGTGGAGTCGGTGGTCTCGCGGTTGGTCGACAGCTATCGGGACCGGGACTACGGCGTGCTCCACCTGCGCCTGGGTGGCGCCGCGGTGAGCTATCACGATGTCACCGAACAGCTCTCGCGTGACTTGAAAGTCGGTGAGGCGGTATCGATCCCGATCCTGCTCGTCCTGTTGGTGCTGGTTTTCGGCAGCCTGGTCGCCGCTGGACTGCCGCTGGTACTCGGGCTGGTGTCGATCATCGGCACCTTCGGAATCCTGCGCGTGCTCACCGAGTTCACCCAGGTCTCCAGCTACGCATTGAATCTCACCACGGTGCTCGGTCTCGGTCTCGGCATCGACTACAGCCTGTTCGTGGTCAGCCGGTTCCGCGAGGAACGGCGCGCCGGCCGCGACGTGCCGAGCGCGGTGCGGGCGACCGTGACGACCGCCGGTCGCACCGTCCTGTTCTCGGCCGCCACGATCGTCATCGCGATGCTGGCGATGCTGGTGTTCCCGATGCCGTTCCTGCGCTCGCTGGCCGCGGCCTGTCTCTCGGTGACACTGCTGGCCGCACTCGCCACAGTGACCTTGCTCCCGGCCTTGCTGATGCTGTTCGGTCACCGCATCGATGCGCTCGATCTGCGTCGCGGCCTGCGACGGCTGCGCGGGCGGCCCGAACCGGCGCCGACGCCGCCCGAGCAGGGCTTCTGGTACCGCATCGCGCGGCGAGTCACGATGCGTCCCTGGCTCTTCGGCGGTGCGGCGTTACTGGTGGTGATCCTGCTCGGCCTGCCGTTCACCGGCCTGCGGCTGGGCCTGACCGACGATCGGGCCCTGCCCCCCACGGTGGAGAGCAGACAGGTCGGCGACGTCCTGCGCGCCGACTTCCCGGCGACCGCGGCGGGCCGCTTCGATGTGGTGGTCGACGGGCCGATCTCCACGACCGAACTGTCCGACCTGACCCAGCGGCTCCAGAACCTGCCCCACGTGCGGCTGGTGCGCGGTCTGCCCGGGCCCGACGGCGCGCACCTGACGGTCATCCCCGACCTCGATCCGTATTCGCAGGCAGCCGAGGTCCTGCTCGACGACATCCGCCGCACGGCCTCGCCCGCGCCGCTGCTGGTCGGTGGCGCCACGGCCGAGAACGCCGATACCAAATCCGGGTTGGCGGGGCGCCTGCCCCTGGTCGTCGCGCTCATCGTGATCGCGATGCTGGTGCTGTTGTTCGCGTTCACCGGCAGCGTGGTGATCCCGCTGAAGGCGGTGCTGCTCAACACGTTGAGCCTGTCGGCGACCTTCGGCGCGATGGTCTACATCTTCCAGGACGGGCACCTGAAGTGGCTGGTCGGTGACTTCACCGAGACGGGCTATCTCGCCGCGCCGGTGCCGGTGCTCGTCTTCTGCCTGGCTTTCGGGTTGTCGATGGACTACGAGGTGTTCCTGCTGTCGCGGATCGCCGAGGAGTACCGGATGCGCGGTGTGACCGCCGACGCGGTCGCCTACGGACTGGAGCGGACCGGCCGCATCGTCACCGCCGCTGCCGCCCTGATGGCGATCGTCTGCCTCGGGCTGGCCTTCTCCCAGGTCGCTTTCACCAAGCTGATGGGCGTGGGCCTGACGCTGGCGGTGCTGATGGACGCCACGGTGATCCGTGGCGTGTTGGTGCCCGCCTTCATGCGCCTGCTCGGCGCCGCCAACTGGTGGGCGCCGGGCGTGCTCCGACGAGTCCATCGTCACATCGCCGTCCGCGAGAACTGATCCGGTTGCCGGGCGGCGGTTTGGTTCCTGATGCAGTGTTCCGTCCGCCGCTTCGTCGCGCACGACCATCGATCCGGACAATTCCCCACCGATCCGGCCGATTTTCCGCTGTAGGTGACTTCCGTTACCGCACAACAACATTGGCTATCAGCCAGCGTGCGTGACACAGTGGCCGTAGTGCCAGTCGAGCACACGGATCATTTGTGACATCGCCCGATCAGCCGGGCGAATACCACCACCGGACGGAACTCCGATCGCAGCAGTGCCGCGCGATCGAGCACACTTCAGCGCTTCACCTCAGGGGTATATCCATGTCCGTTTCCATGCGCTATCCACTCACCGCCTACCAGCGCGACATCTGGACCGTCGTGGAACACTTTCCCGGTCTGCCCAGCTATCTCTCCAGCGTGGTCGGCCGCTTCGCCCTCGCCATCGATGACGCCGCGATGATCGCCGCGATCGAGCGGACCTGGGCGCGCAACGATGGGCTGCGGCTGCGCTACCGCGTCGTCGACGGTGTCCCGGCCCAGGAACTGTCGACCGGGCCGATGCCGCCGGTCCAGGTGATCGACGTCGGCGACGCCCCCGATCCGCGTGCCGAGGCGCAGCGCCGGATCGAGCAGTGCACCGGCTCCGCGATCGACCTCCTCGGCGCGGTGCCGTTCCGGGCGCACATCATCCACGCGGGAGCCGGCTCGTCCTACGTCGTCCTGACCACGCACCATGTCGCTGCCGACGCGACGGGACTGTTCCACATCGGTGCCCAGGTCCTCACCGACTACGCCACGACGATGTCGGGGAACCCGATCGAGTTGCCGGGATCGTCGTTCCTGCGGTGCCTGGCCTTCGAACGCGACTACCGCGCGAGCGATCACTACGGCATCGACCGTGACGCGGTGGTGTCCCAGCTCACCGGGACGACCCCCGCCCTGTTCGACCGACCGCGCGCGACCGAGGGGCTGGCACCGGTCGCCGCCTACGAGTTCACCCTGGATCGGCTGCTGGTCAACCGTATTCGCGCGTCCGGTCTGTCGCTGTACCCGTACTTCTGCGCGATGCTCGGCCTCTACCTCTCGCGCGTGCTGCGGGCCGAGGACGTCGTCATCGGCATCCCCTTCGGTAACCGCAACAATCCCACCGAGCAGGCCACCATCGGCCACTTCGCCAACACCCTCCCGCTGCCGATCCACACCGGCGGCCGCGCCACCGTGCGCGAGCTGGTCGCGGCGGTGAAAGCCGATGTGCGCCGGATGAAGCAGCACGAGCGCTACCCGCTCGGCGATCTGATGGGCGAATTGCGCCGCCTCGGCCATCCGGCGAAACAGCTGTTCGACGTGACCGTCGCCTATCCCCGCCTGCCCTCGGCCGCCGGGCTCATCGAGGGACTGGAGGAGGTGCAACAGCCCTCGCAGGGCTACAGCCCGCTGGCCATGGCCTGGACGATCTCCGAGATCGATGACGACGGTCCACTGCTGATCCGGCTCGATCACGCGACCGACATCTTCGACGCCGATTACCCGATCGAATCCGTCGCCGACCATCTGGTCGCCTTGTTGCGCGCAGGCGTCGACGCCGTCGACAGCGATCCCTCGCGGCTGCCGATGCTGTCGGCGACCGAGCACGACCTGCTCGTCGACCGCGATCGCGCGACATCGCGGCCCTATGCGGACCAGAGCACTGTCATCGCCGAAATCCTGGCCAGGGCCGAGCGCACGCCGGACGCGGTCGCGGTGCACACCGCCACCAGGGACACGATCACCTACCGCGACCTCGTCGACCGCACCGCCACCCTGTCCGGGTTGCTCCGCGAATCCGGGGTCGGGGCGGGCGATCTGGTCGCGGTGCTACTCGAGCGCGGGCCGGACATGCTCGTGGCGATCCTGGCCGCCTTGCACGCCGGCGCCGCCTATGTCCCGATCGATCCCGGCTACCCGGCCGATCGGGTCGCCTATCTCCTGGCCGACAGCGCCGCCAAGGTAGTGCTGACCGCCGCCGAGGTGTCTGGTGACGCGATCGTGCTGCCGCCGGAGCTCTGGTCGACGGGAACACCGGCGCGGACTCCGGTATCCGTCGGCTCCGACCCTGCCTATGTGATCTACACCTCTGGCTCCACCGGCAGGCCCAAAGGGGTTGTCGTAGAGAATCATTCGGTGATCAACCGGATCGGCTGGATGCAGCGGCGGTACCCGCTGCGCCCCACCGATGTGATCCTGCAGAAGACGCCGTCCTCGTTCGACGTGTCGGTGTGGGAGCTGTTCTGGTGGGCCGTCGAGGGCGCCCAGGTGGCGCTGCTGCGGCCGGGCGGCGAGAAGGACCCGCGCGAGCTGCTCGCCGCTGTCGCCGACTTCGGCGTCACCGTCATGCATTTCGTCCCGTCGATGCTGACGCCCTTCCTCGACCTGCTGGAGTCCGACCCGACCGCGGTGACCGAGGCCGCCGGTCTGCGCACGGTGTTCTGCAGCGGTGAAGCGCTGCTCCCGCATCAGGTCAACCGGTGGAACCGGGCTTTCGCCCGTCTCGGGGCCGACGCGCCCCGGCTGGTCAACCTGTACGGCCCGACCGAAGCCACCGTGGATGTGTCCTTCCACGACTGCCCGACGGACCCGGCCGAGACGGTGACCCGGGTGCCGATCGGCCGACCGATCGACAACACGCGCCTCTACGTGCTCGGACCGGCCGACCAACCGCAGCCGGTCGGCGTCGCGGGTGAACTGTGCATCGCCGGGGCCGGACTGGCGCGCGGCTACCGCGACCGCCCGGAGCTGACGACGGAGAAATTCGTCGCCGACCCCTTCCATCCGGGCGAGCGGATGTACCGCACCGGCGATCTGGCCCGCCGCCTCGCCGACGGTGAACTGGAGTACCTGGGCCGCATCGACCGGCAGGTGAAGATTCGCGGCAACCGCGTCGAGCTGGGTGAGGTCGAGAACGCGCTGGCCGCGCTGCCCGGCATCACCGCCGCGGCGGTCATCGACAAGCAATCGCCGGACCGCGGCGCGTATCTGGCCGCCTACTGCGTGACCGAATCCGCCCCGGATCCCGGCGCGCTGCGCAAGGCGTTGGCGACGACGCTGCCGGAGTACATGATTCCGTCGCAGTTCGTCCGGGTCGACGCGATCCCGCTGACTCCGAGCGGAAAGACCGACCGTGCCGCGCTGGCCGCGATCACCATGGAGAACCGGTCCGCCGGATACACGGCGCCCCGAACGCTCGTCGAAGAACAGCTGGCGCTGATCTGGCGCGAGGTCCTCGACCGCGAATCGGTGTCGGTGTTCGACAACTTCTACGACCTCGGCGGTGACTCGATCCTGCTGCTGCGCGTCCGGGCCAGGGCCGAGGCCAGGGGACTGGTGATCAGCGCTCGCGACATCGCCGAATGCCCCACCATCGCCGAACTGGCCGAACGGGCAGGCACCGGCGCCGTCGCCGCTGTCGCGCTCGCGCCGTTCGAACTGGTGGCCGGGATCGACCGCGCGAGTCTGCGGCATGTGGTGGACGCGTACCCGTTGACCAGGTTGCAGCTCGGCATGCTGTTCCACAGCCGCGAGCGCGCCGAATCATCGCTCTACCACGATGTTTTCCGGTATTCGCTGCGGATGCCGTGGGACGAGGACGCCCTGCGGGCCGCGATGGCGCGCTCGATCGGCCGGCACCCCATGCTGCGCACCTCCTTCGAACTGGCCGGTTACTCCGAGCCGCTGCAACTCGTGCACGCCCACCTCGAACCGCCGTTGATGATCGTCGACCTGCGCACGACCGGCACCGACGAGGCCGAGGCGCTGGTTCGCGAGCATGTCGAGCAACGACGACGGCGCGGATACGTCTTCGAACAGCCCGGCCTGTTCGATCTCGCGGTGTTCCGGCTCGCCGACCGGATCGAGCTGGTGCTGTCGTTCCACCACGCCATCCTCGACGGCTGGAGTGTCGCGACGCTGATCTCCGAACTGCTGGCGGACTATCGGGGCGTCGCCACCTTCCCCGCGGAGCTCCCGTCGTTCGCGGAATACGTTCGCGCCGAGCGTGACTCGCTGACCGATCCCGCCGATCGGGACCACTGGGCCAGGGCGCTCGACGGCGCCGAAACGATCCGGATCCCCGGACTACGACCCCATCTTCCCCTCGATGCGGCACCTGTCGCCGGGCCGTCGGATGCACGGGTATCGGTGTCGGTCCCGGTCGGCGCCGATCTCCTGTTCCGCGCCGACGAGGTCGCCGCCGCCGCGCACATCCCGGTCAAGGCCGTCCTGCTGGCCGCGCACCTGTGCACCGTCGGCCTGCTGTCGGGACGCACGGATGTCACCACCGGCGTCGTCACCCACGGACGGCCCGAGCGCATCGACGCCGAGCGGATGGCCGGGCTGTTCCTGAACACGATGCCGCTGCGGCTGGACTTCGCCGGTCGTAACCGGCGCGAGGTGCTGACGGGTGTCTTCGAGCGGGAACGCAACAGCGCACCGCACAAGCGGTTTCCGCTCACCGACGTGCAGCGCGAGTTCGGTGTCGTCCTCGACACCGCGTTCAACTACGTGCACTTCCACGCGGCGGGCGCGGCCATGAGCGCGCTCGATGTCGCCCTGCTCGGGATCGATATTCGCGAGGACACCAACTTCGCGCTGCTGATCAACGCCATCCGTAACCCGCTCGACGGGACGCTGGCGCTGCGCATCGACGGCGACCCCGCCGCGTACACCCGCGAGCAGCTGGCCGCCATCGGCGAGACCTACCTGCGAGTTCTGGACCTCCTCACCGGCGACCCCATGGAAGCGGCGGACTTGGGTTCCCTGGGTGGGGTGCCGGAGACCCTGTCCGCCGCGACGTCGTCGGGCACCGTGATCGATCTGTTCGACGCCCGCGCTGCCGGCTCTCCGGACGCCGTGGCCATCGAATTCGGCTCCCGGACACTGACCTACGCGCAACTGCGCGCCCTGGCCGACCGCATCGCGGCGACCCTGGTGGCACGTGGCGCACGCCCGGGCGACCGCATCGCGCTGGCGGTGGACCGGTCGCCCGAGCAGATCGCGACGGTGCTCGGAATCGCCAAGGCGGGCGCTGCCTGCGTGCCGCTCGACGTGACCTATCCGCTGCCGCGGCTGCACGCGATGCTCGCGCAGGCACGGCCGTTCGCGGTGATCACCGGCCAGGACCACGAGGCCTTGGTACCACCGGAGCACGCGCGGCTGTCCCTCGACGAACTGGTCGCCCCCGGGACGACGGTTCCGCTGCCCGACCGCGATCCCGCAGCCACCGCCTACGTGTTGTTCACCTCGGGCTCTACCGGGACACCGAAGGGCGTGGCCATGCCCCATCGCGCACTGGCCAATCTGATCCGCTGGCAACTCTCGACGGCGAGCGGCCTGCTTCCCGGCCGCGACACCGCGCCGGCCACGACACAATTCGCACCGCTGTCGTTCGACGTGTCGTTCCAGGAGATCTACTCGACACTGTGCGGTGGCGGCCGCCTCATCCTGCTCGACGAGGACCAGCGTCGCGACCTGCCCGCGCTGGCCCGGGTGCTCGCGAGCACCGGCGCGGAACGGATCTTCCTGCCCTATGTGGCCTTGCAGCAGCTGTCCGAGGCCGCGATCCGGCTCGGCACCGCACCGGCCGGGCTGCGGGTGATCATCTCCTCCGGCGAGCAGCTCCGCGTCACCGACGAGATCAGGGCGCTGTGCGCGGCCGGAACCGACGTACTGCTGGAGAACCAATACGGCCCCACCGAAACCCACGTCGCCACCCGCTACACCATGACCGGCGACCCGGCGCTGTTCCCGGCGCTGCCACCGATCGGCACCGCCATCGACGGCGTGGAGATCCTCGTCCTCGACGACCGGCTGCGCCCCGTTCCCGACGGCGCGCCCGGCGAGATCTACCTCGGCGGAGCCGCACTCGCGCACGGCTACGAGCACCGGCCCGACCTCACCGAGGCGGCTTTCGTCCCGCACCCCTTCGCACCGGGGCGGCGGCTGTACCGGACCGGCGACATCGGTCGCAGGCTGCCCGGCGGCGAGGTGGTCAGCGACGGCCGCCGCGGTGGCCAGGTCAAGATCCGCGGCCACCGGGTGGAACCGATGGAGGTGGAGCTGGCGCTGCACCGCGTCACCGCGGACCTGTCCGGTGTCAGCGAGGTCGCGGTGGTGGCGCACACCGCCGCAGGGGGTTCCAGCGCGCAGACGCTGCTGGTGGCGTTCCTGGTCGGCTCCCGCGCCGAGGTCGACGAGCCGGGGATCGTCGCGGCACTGCGGGAATGGTTGCCGGACTACATGATTCCCAGCCGCTTGGTCTGGCTCGACGCGCTGCCGCTGACACCGAGCGGCAAACGGGCCGACGCGGTCCTGGCCGGGATGGCACTACCCGCCGCCACCTCGGCGAACCGGGTCCGTCCCCGCACACCCGCCGAATCCGGACTGGCGGCGCTGATGGCCGAAGCACTCGGCCTGCCCGAGGTCGGCGTGCACGACGACTTCTTCGCCCTCGGCGGCACCTCGCTGACCGCGATGCGGCTGATCGTGTCCATCGAACAGCGCTACGGGGTGTCACTGCCGGTCTCGACCCTGGCCACCGGTCCCACGGTCGCCGCGCTGGCCGGACAGCTCGACGAACGGGCCGAGACAGGGTTCGATCCACTGGTGCCGTTGCGTCCTGGGACCGGAACCCCGCTGTTCCTGGTGCACCCGATCGGCGGAAATGTGCTCTGCTATGTCGAATTGAGCAAACATCTGCCCGACGGACAACCGCTGTACGGCTTGCAGGCAGCCGGCCTGGAGACCGGCAGTACCCCGGCCGAGTCCATCGCCGAGATGGCGGGCAACTACATCGCCGCGATGCGCCGCGTCCAGCCGACCGGGCCCTACCATCTGGGCGGCTGGTCACTGGGTGGCATGGTCGCCTTCGAGATGGCCCACCAGCTGGCCGATGCCGGTCACGAGATCGGCAGCCTGGTCCTGATCGACACCATGACCGTGCGTCACGGTGACGGCATGCCGGTGCCGGAGCACGCGCTCTACGAGTTCTTCCTCTGGGAGCTGCTGTGGCTGGCGCGCGGCGCCGACACCGCGGTGATCGAGATCCCGGTCGACCTCGCCACCGAGGAGGAGGTCTTCGACTTCATCCTCGCCACCGCCGTCGACGCGGGCGTGCTGCCGCCCACCGGATCCCGTGCACTGGTCCGGCGGTTGTTCGAAGTGTTCGTGGCAGGGTGGCGGGCGATCGACGCCTACCGGCCACGAGCCTACGACGGCGACATCACCCTGCTGCGTGCCGCGGAGCCGCTGCCGCAGGTGCTCCGCCCCGCCCACGATCGGGCGGGCACCCTGCATCGAGATCCCACCAACGGCTGGGACGCCTACGCGACCGGGCATCTCGAGGTGATCGAAGTACCCGGTGACCACCTGACATTGATCCAGTCCCCGCAGGTCGCCGAGGTGGCGGCCCGCCTCGCCCGCTTGCTCGGCCAGGCGGCGGCGACCGCATGACGACGAATCCCACTACACAGCAAGGAAAACCAGTGATCTCTCCCGCCAAGTCGGCACTAGTGGTCGGCGCCGGAATCGGCGGACTCACCGCCGCCGCGGCCCTGCGCCGGGCCGGAATCGATGTCGTGCTGTGCGAGCGCGGCCCCGAACTGCGCGCGGCCGGATTCGGGCTGTCGGTGCAGTCGAACGCGATGAACGCGCTGCGCACCCTTGATCTCGGCATCGACGAGGAACTGCTCCGGGTCGGCGGACAGGCCCGATCGTTCACCTTCCGCCGACCGGACGGCTCGGACCTGCGGCGCGTCGACGTGGCGGCCATCGATGCCGAGCTGGGTGCGCCCGCCGTCGCGGTCAGCCGCAAAAGCCTGCACGATGTGTTGCTGGCGGCCTGTGGCGAGGACTTGCGGGTCGAGCTGGGCGCCGAGGCGGTCGGCTTCACCGAGACCGCCGACGCGGTGCAGGTCGAATTCGCCGACGGCCGTGTTCTTTCCGCCGATGTCCTCGTCGGCGCGGACGGCATCAACTCCGCGATCCGTGCTCAGCTGCACGGATCGCAGGCTCCTCGACCGGGCAAGTTCGTGTGCTGGCTGGCACTGGTGCCGTTCGCCCATCCGGCGATCGAACCGGGTGCTTCGATCCACTACTGGGGCCGGGGCATGCGCTTCGGCATCCACGACATCGGGCACGGCAACGTCTACTGGTGGGCCACCATGACCACGACCGCCGAGCAGGCCGCCGACTGGCGGCACGGCAAAGACGACCTGCTGCGCAGATTCGCGAGCTGGGCACCGGAGATCACCGAAATCATCACGGCCACCCCGGAATCGGACATTCTCGCACTGCCCGCGCAGGACCGGCCACCGCTGACCGCCTGGGGTCGCGGCCGGGTGACCCTGCTCGGCGACGCCGCCCACCCGATGCTGCCCAGCCTGGGCCAGGGCGCGAACTCGGCGATCGAGGACGCCGTGGTGCTCGCGCACGCGCTGGCCACCCACGACGACGCCGAGACCGCATTGCGGGTCTACGAGCAGCGACGGATTCCGCGCACCACCATGCTCGTCGACGGCTCCCGCAAGCTCGGCAGGCTCGAACAGACCCGCAATCGCGCGGTGATCGCGATTCGCGACAGCTTCATCGCCAAGGGCAACGAGGCCAAGCTGCAAGCGAGTCTGGCCGAGCCGATGACCTGGCCGGGCCTGGGCGATCCCGCGCCGGTAGCCGCGCTGCCACGGCCGTTGTCCACGCTGGAACGCTGGCACTGGACCGTGGACCAGGTGGCGCCCCTGCACATCGTGTCGCGAGTGCGCGTCACCGGCGATCTCGACGCGGACGCGGTGCGCGCCGGTCTGGCGGCTCTGGTCCGGCGCCACCCGATGCTGCACGCCGTGGTGCGCAGCGACGGCGGCCGCGATCCACGGTTCGTTCCGGTCGCGCTGCGCCCGATTCCGTTGCGCGAGGTAGCGTCCGGTGACTGGGTCGCCGAGGCCGACGCCGAGTTGCGGACCCGATTCGACGCGGAGGCACCGCTGCTGCGGGCCACCCTGATCACCGTCGCCCCCCACGTCCACGATCTCGTGCTGACCTCCACCTACACCATCGCCGACGCGGTAACCGTGCTGTCGTTCGCCCGGCAGGTGCTCGAGCTCGCCGCCGGCGCGGGTGGTTGGGTCGCCGAGGTGCCGGCCCCGCCCGCACCGGAAGCATTGTTCCCCAAGCCTTTCCACGGCTGGCGCGGCAAGCGCAAGGCCATCGCCCGCCTCGCGGTCGACGGGGTGCGTGATCTCCGGGTCAAGCCGGTGCGGCTCGGCGCCGGTGCCGATGTGGCGCCGACGCAGCGTTTCACCAAGCTGACGCGGCGAGTGCTGGACGGGACCGAGTACCAGGCGCTCCTGGCCGCCTGTGACGAGCGTGCGGTGCCCCTGTCGAGTCTGGTCGCTGCCGCGCTGGCGCGGGCTGCCGGTAGCGATGCCGGTGCGCCGGACGCCCATTTCCCGGTCGGCGTCTCGGTCCTGTTCCGCGAGCAGCTCGACCGGCCGCTGACCCCCGCCCACACCGGTGCCTATCAGGCGATGATCGCCCTGCCGACGCCGGCGGGCCAACCACTGTGGTTGACGGCCATCGCGTTCGCCGCCGACTTCGCGCGCCGGATCGAACAGCGCCAGCACCTGGCCAACCTGGGCGGAATCGGCTTCATGCTGCCCGAGACACCGGCACACCCGGACAAGGTGGTCGGGCTACTGGACGCCCGCGGTCCGGGCAACCTGTGCCTGACCTCGCTCGACACCCGCGATTTCCCCGCCCGCATCGGTGACTGGGAGATCTCGGGCGCCGAATTCGTCTCCGGCATGTCGATCAGCGGTCTCATGATGCTGACCGTCGGCCTGGGCACCAGCGAGTTGTCGTTGAATCTCGGCTACATCGATGGCCTGTTCTCGGCCGAACGCGCCGACGCGCTGATCGACACCGTCGTCGATGCCCTGCGCAGTGTCGTCCCCGCGACGGAGATCGCCTCGGCGCGCTGAGTCGGGTCTGCGTCCATCCCACGGGCCGCCAAGGCTATGAAACGACCTGGGAGCTCAGGTAGCTCAGGAGGATGTGGACGTCGTCGCCGTAGTCGATGTGGGCGGCGGAGGCGTAGAAGTTGGCCATGTCCACGCCTTGGCGGCCCAGTTGGACGAGCTCATCGACGGTGGCGGGGTCGGTGATGCTGAGCAGGGTCCGGGTGGTTGCGTGGAGGTCGGCTCGGATGCCTGCGGCGACGGGGCCGAGCACGGAGCCGGTGAGGTCGGCGCCGGTGACGGCCAAGGTCGCCAGGTCGGCGGCGGCGGCGATGGGGTCGTTGCGATCGAGGGATTCGACCGCACGCCAGAGGATTTCCTGAATCTGGCCGACCCTGTCGGCGATGCTCAGAAAATCGATGTGCATCAGGGCGTCGGCGATGACGCTGACGCCTGCGGTCCGACCAGAGGGGTCGACGGCGGCGGCTGCGCGGATGACCTGGGCGACCAGGACTCGGTCTACACCCGCGGCGGCCTGGACCAACGGGGCCAGGTCAACGTTCAGGTCACGCGCCGTCTGGTGCGCACCGCGAATGTCACCCGCCGCGATGGACTCCGGGAGGCGGGTGAGGTTGTCGAGAATGGTAGGCAGGTTCGCCGCGGTGGCGGTCCAGCCCGCGCCCATGGTGACGGCTTGCGCGATCAGGTTGCTGGGATCGGCCGTGGCGGGGAGGAAGTTCGCGATCGGTGTGGGATCACCGCTCAGGACCCTGCCCAACACGGCGAGGAACGGAGAGGTGGCGGCATCGAGGGAGCAGTACAGGTCGCCGTCGGCACACAGGGTGCGAACCCGATCGCTCAACGCGCCGAAATCCCGGCTTCGCATTCCGGCTATGCCTCGGCCGGGCTGCGGATTTCCCAGGGAGAGTGTGGTATTCGGGTCACGATGCGGATCGGCCAGTAGTCCGACACCGACCACTCGATCGGCGTCGATGGGACCGTCGCCGTTGCCGATCTCGGTGGCGAGATCGCCGATGCCGTCCGCGCCCTGGCTGTAGCCGGCGAGGATGACCCGCGTCGAGCTGCACAGGCCGCGCAGCATCTGGCGCAAGCCGGATTCCAGGGTGCTCAGGGACTCCGCGTAGCTCATACCCTGGTCGAAAGCACTTGCGGCATAGGGGACGTAGAGAACCGAGATGTCACGGCCGAACTGCCGTTGCAGGCCATCTCCGACGGGCCGGAGCATGCCGACGGGCAGCTCGGGATCGGCGCCCGGCGTGGTCTCCCAGGTCCCCGGCCCGAAAACTGCGGTGTACGGGGTGCAGGGCTGCGCGCCCGGCGATTCCGCCCGCGCGACGCCGGCCGCCGCGGTCCCGGTCGCGACGACGGCGGCAACCAACGTCGCCGCGGCGGATCTCGACAACCTGTTCATCGTCCAATTCCTCTGTTGCCGAAGGGGAGTCGTGACGATGCGGCAGGTGGTGAGTCGCGCCGAACCGTCGGGCCAATTCTCGCCACTCGCCGTCGGTTTCGCCGACACTTTCAGACACAGTTTCATTTCAGATCCGGTGACGGGGCCACCGGGCCGCACGACCCACCCGCGGTCGAGGGAGTGTTCCTGCTTCTGGCTTCGGCCTGTGAGTGGAGTGCCCAGCGCTCTAGGTGGGATGAACCTCGAGCGGGCACGGAGTTGGCACGGCGGCAGCGCCCCGAAAGCGACCAGTCGGTCGTAATTCGTTGGGGTGAAAGGGAATCGGATCGCCATCCATCCGCCCGGCCACCACGAATACCCTGTGATCGCTTCCACCCCCGGCAGGAACGGAGTCGCGGAATGCTAGGAATTCTGTTGCAGCTGGCGGTATTGGCGCTCTTCGTGGGCGTCGCGGTGGGGATCTTGGTGCTGGGGGATCGGGTGCGGCCCGAATCGTGGCGGCACGACGACGATTCGGGTGCTGGTTCGATGATGCTGGACATGGTCAACATGTTCTTCGCCGCCATCGTGGCGTTCGTGGTGGTGATTCTGTGGCAGCAGTACGACACCTCGCATGCGCACACCGTGTCGGAGGGCAAGGCCCTGGTGAGCGTGTACGAGTCCGCGAACAGCATGCCCGAGCCGGATCGTGAGAAGATCCAAACCCTCGTGACGGCCTACACCCGGCAGGTGATCAACGAGGAGTGGCAGGTCATGGACGAACAGCGCCGGCTGAGTCCGTCCACGCAGGCAACGCTGGATGATCTACGGGAGGCGGTGGATTCCGTGCCTACCGCCACCCCGGAAGCGAAGGCGGACCAGGACGAGACTGCCGCTGCCGTTGCGGCGATCACCGAGGCCCGCTTCGACCGTGGCCTGGACGCCGGCTATCGATTGCCCGGTTTCCTCTACATCGCCCTGTGGTTCGCCACCGCCATGCTGTTGTTCGGCACCGTCTTCTCCGGTGTCGTGGTCACCAAGCGCAGCATCCTCATGACCGGGTTGTTCGGTCTGGTGATCGGTGCCGTCATTGTGGCTGTCTATCAACTGGATCGGCCGTTCGCCGGCGGCAACCATGTCGCCAAGGATGCCTACGAACTCGCGCTCGCACGCTTCCAGCACCTTGCCGCGGAATCGTCGTCCAGCGGCGATATTCCTCGTTGACCAGGTCAAACAGCGATCGGTACTGGGCTTTTGGAGGCACGGTGAGCGGAAAACGAAGAACAGTACAAGTATTCGCGACGGGGTCGGCGGCTGCGGCTCTGCTCGTCGTCCACGTACCGCTCGCTGCGGCTGCCCCGGGAATACCGACGATCGACCAGATCATCAGCGGCAGTGCGGCTCCGGGCACCGTGGCCGCCCCGAGCGACGGACAATCAGACGGGCAGGAGTTGGGGCTCGGCACCGGCAGCAGCCTCGCGAGTGGACCGGGCTGGTCGGCGGCGCCGACCGGCAGCTCGGCGGGGATGGTCCCGAATCCGGCGGCCGCGCAAGCTCTCGGCATCGGCCCGAGCACTCCCAGTGGCACCGCGATGATCGATCCAACCGTTGTGGATCCCACGCCATCCGATCGCGCGCCTGGTACGGCACTGACGACTCCGACCGCCGCCCCGGGCACGCTCGGCGGCCTACTGCTCCCCAACCCCGATCATGTGCTTCCTGCCTGCGTCGGCAGCGCGGCAGTCGGCAGCGCCGCGCTGGGGTCCGGCATCGTCACCGGTAGCGGCTTGGGCTCGAGCCTGATCGGCCCCGGTTCCAGCGGAATCGTCGGCTCCGGCTCGGCCGGTGCGGGCAGTGTGGCGGTCGGCAGCGCCGCGACCGGCAGCGCCCTGCTGACCTGCGCGCTGTTGCTACCGGTCCCGGGTCTGCCGGAACCCGGTATCCCCCTGACCATTCCACCGGCAGCGGTGGCACCGGCCGTCGTGCCTATCCCAGTGCGATTGCCCGAGGTGATCCCAGCGATCCCCGCAGCGATCCCGCCGCTGCCAGTGCCGCAGCCCCCAGTCGAGTACGCCGCACCCGCGCAGTCACCCCCTGCACTTCCACTCACCGCGCTGCAGGTTATGACGGTCATGATCATCACGATCATCGCAGGCGCGCGTGCTCGCCTGCGTGGCCGGTAGCAGCCGCTCCGCCGTGCGGCCACCGACGCGTTGACCTGGGCACAGGACAAGGCCGACGCACAGTTCGCCGGTCGCGGGGCGGCCCGCCGACTAGAGTATGTCGTGTGTCAGGCTGTCGCTCGATCCTCGGTGCTGGAATCGCATGAGGGCCGTCGTGTACGACCACTACGGCGGCCCCGAGGTGCTGTCGGTCGTGGAGGTCCCAGCGCCTTCCCCAGGGCCGAAACAGGTGCTCGTCCAGGTGCACGCGACGTCAATCAACCTCTCCGACTGGGAGACATTGCGGGGGACGCCGCTGTATTCGCGTATCGGCGGGCTCCGGGCACCCGGACGCCCGGTTCTCGGATCCGATATCGCCGGACGGGTCGAAGTCGTCGGCTCCGAGGTCACGCTGTTCGCGCCGGGTGACGAGGTCTACGGCGACAATCTCATGCTCAAGGGTGGGTTCGCGGAGTATGCGGTGGTTCCTGAATCGGCGCTGGCTCACAAACCGGTGTCGCTGAGCTTCGCCGAGGTGTCGACGCTGCCACAGGCGGGGGCGATAGCACTGCAGGGCACGGCCGGCATCACCGCCGGTATGTCGGTGTTGATCAACGGAGCGGGCGGCGGGTCCGGAGCGTTTGCTATCCAGCTGGCCAAGAGTGCCGGGGCGCATGTGACCGGGGTGGACAACGCCGCCAAACTGGCGTTCATGCGCACGCTCGGCGCCGACGAGGTCATCGACTATCGCGCTGAGGACTTTACCCGAAACGGACCGTACGACCGGGTACTCGACCTCGTCGCCCACCGGTCGGTCTTCGCCTATCGCAGGTCGGTCGCGCGTGGTGGCCGGTACCGCTGCGTCGGCGGCACCACGCGCGCGTTGCTGCGGTTGACGACGGTCGGCGTGGTCGCCGGAATGGTGACCGGTCGCAAGCTCGGGGTCCTCGCGGTGAAGGAAGGGCCCGCGCACTTCACACCCCTCGCGGAGTCGTGTGTCGCGGGACGGATCGGTATCCACATCGACCGCAGTTTCCCCCTCGACGAGACCGCGAACGCGCTGGCCCACGTCGGTGCGGGACGCGCCCTGGGCAAAGTGGTGGTCGAGATCCGCTGATCGGCACCACCGGATATTCTGAGCCGCAACCGGTCTGGCCGGCCAGCTACCACGACGTGGCCGCTTGGCTCAGCGCGGTAGGCGGCATGAGCGCGCAGGGTGGATTGCGTGGGCTGAGGTGCAGCGCCTCTTGCTCAATTGTTCAGGGCCAGAGCAGCTTCGATGCTGCCAACGCGGCAGAATGATAGGTCGGTAGAACAGCCCCGGCAGGGTATGTCTCGACCAGCTGCTTTTCTTGCAACTCGTGCCACAGCTGAGAACTCAGGTAGTCGGAAAGTCTCGCCTCCTCCACACCGACCTCGGTCTCGACGAGATACAGCCAGGAGGCTGGATTCGCCGCCGCGTGTTTCGGTGACCGATACACCCTCCTGACCGCAGTAACGCCCCGCCCTGCGACGGACATGGCCATCAGACGATCTGCGGCAAGAGGTTCGGGGATGTGCTCCGGCGCATCGGGTGTGAACGAATACGCCAGCGTCGGCGGAATGTCCAGGAGGGAAATATGCAGCTCGTCCTCTTGCAGATCACCCACTTCGAGGAGGTCTCGAACGAGGAGCCACTCCTCTCCGGTCACACCGATACCATCGTAGTCCAGCCCGAGAACGACCGCCTGCACAGCCATGGCGTCTTCGTTGTGGACAAGGCCATACGCTACGCCGAGATAGTGATCCGGAACTCGTCCCGTCAAGCTCCGGAACAGCCGAATGGCCTTCGAGTACTCCTCGTCATTCACATCTTCACCACCTCTGTCGGCTTCGTCCGCGATCACGTTGACGCGATGCTTCAAACCCGCCATTCAACCTATCGATCCCAGTACCTGCACACCCAACTCGGCATGATGGTGCGTTCGGCCGGCGCCCGATCATCTTGGCCCGTCGACCTTCGCCCCGCGCGCACTGACCGGTCTGGTCGGCGCGATAAGCGGCAGTACAGGATCTGCCTCTTGCGGGTGTCGATGGGAATGACGAGGGAAGTGCCGGTGAGGGGGTCGTCGGTGGCGGTGTTGGGGAGGTCGAAGGTGCGCGAGACGAGTTCGTTGGCGATGACATCGCGTGGGTTGCCTTGTGCTACAACGCGTCCGCCGTTCATCGCAATGATGTCAGTGGCCTAACGGGCGGCGCGATTGAGGTCGTGCAGGACCGCGACGACGGCGCGGGCCTGCTGGTGCAATTCGTGCAGCAGGTTGAGCACCTGGATCCGGTGGGCTATATCGAGGTAGGGTCGTAGGTTCGTCGACCAGGCGGTCGACAGGTCCGCGGTGACGGTGGCTGAGAGTGCTTGGGCGGCAGCGCCTTCGTCGGCGCGTGACCATTGGCGCAGCGGCCGCTGGTGCGGGAACCTTCCGCGGGCGACCAGTTCGACGACGGTGATCCCATCGGGTGCGGTGGCCGACTGCGCCATGGGGAACCCCGGGCTGAGATACAACCGCGCCCCGGTGCCATCGATTGTGTCGGTGACATCCGGGGCGCGGAAGGGTGAATCAGCCCAGGTCCGGGTGGCCGACCCACTCGACAATCGTCCAGCCCTTCTGCGGGCTGCCCTCGAGGACGACGCGGCCGCCGTTGCGCATCGGATCGGTGCCGAGTTTGCTCTTGTCGGCGTTGTCGGCGTTCATCATCGACCAGAACATGATGGTGCCGCCGTGCGAGAAGATCACCGGGTTGGCGCAGCCGCGGCGCTGCACATCGAGCAGTGCCTGATCGACGCGGCCGTCGAACTCGTTGCCGTCGATGGAGCCTGGAATCCGTGCGGTCAGGTCGCCGGAGAGCCACTTGACCGGCGCCTGCAGGTACCCGGACAGCGCCTCGGCCTCCGGGGTGCCCTCGTACTGGCCTGCCTCGATCTCCCGGAAGCCGGGCTGAATGTTGAGGCTCAGGTCCTGTTTGGCGACGGTCGGTGCCGCAGTCTGCTCGGTACGCACCATGTTGGACGCGAAGGCGCAGTCGTAATTCTTGTCGGCCAGCTGGATGGCCAGATTGTCTGCCTGTGTCCGGCCGCGTGAGGTCAGGTCGGGTCCGGGCACCTTGGTGTCGATCAGGCCGGAGGTGTTACCGAGGGACTCGGCATGGCGCACCAGGGTGATGACCATGTCGCCGCTGCTGCCGGAACTGCTGCCGGAGCTTCCGAAGTCGATATCGGCGGACGCGACGCCGGTGGTAGCGGTTGTGGCCGCGACCGCGGCCGCCATCACCGCACTGGACAATCGAAGAGATCGGATTCGCATGGGTGAGAATGCCTTTCATCGTGGCGAACGCCACTTCAGGTATGCCGAAGCACCGGAACTAGGGGTGTCGCGTCTCACAGAAGCAGCTACTTGCCCGAATCAAATGCGGGGTATCCCATTCATCGGGATCTTTCGCGCACTGGACCGCGCGCAGGCGAAACCACCGGTAGCGGAGGTGCGAGCGGCATGTCGACTCGCGCGACCCGCTCACCCGGCCGTTTCGATGCCGCCGATCCCGTCAGGCGACCTGGGAAGATCACTCCGTCCCGCTCAGGCGGATCACGGGCTGAACTGGCTACTGGGTGGCCGCGATGAGCCTGGTCATGTCACGTTCCCCGGAGGTGTTCCGGCTGTGCGCCTGCGCAGGGTGATCGGGCCGCCGTCCATCGGAATCGGTCCGGTGCCCCAGGCCAGTGGTGGTTCGTAGTCGGCGGGCACGCTCCACTCGAAATTCAGCAACAGTCGATGCATCACCGACTTGACCGTCATGCCACCGAAATACAGGCCGATGCACTTGTGTGCGCCACCGCCGAACGGTGCCCAGGCCATCTTGTGAGAGCGATCTTCACGGCGATGCTCGGCGAAGCGTTCGGGATCGAACTCATCCGGACGAGCCCACCAACGCTCGTTGCGCATGGTCGGGAACGCTCCGATCATGACGTCGGTGCCTGCGGGAATGTGGTAGCCGAGCAACTCGGTGTCCCGGATCGCCTGCCGGAACAGCGTCCCCGCCGGCGCGTACATGCGGAGTGTTTCCCTGAAGGCGAGGTCCATCGACGCCAGCTGCTCGATGTCGTCGTAGTCCAGGACCGGTTTGCCCAGCGCGATCGACTCCGCGCGCAGCCGCTGCTGCCACTGTGGATGCTTGCCGAGCAGCATGATGAACATCGACAGCGCGAGCGCGCTGGTGTCATGTGCGGCCATGAGGGTGAAGATCATGTGGTTGACCACGTCGTCATCGGTGAAGGCGCGGCCGTCCTGGCTGCGGGCTCGGCACAGCACGCTGAACAGATCGTTGTCGTTCCCGGCCCGTTTGGCGGGCAGTTGCTCGCGGAAGTACTTCTGCAACGTGCGGCGGCCACGGAGGCCACGGGACCATTTGCCGCCGGGCACATTGGTGCGGACAAGGGCTTGTCCACCCTCGAGGGTGGACACGAAGGCCTGCTCGATCTTCGCCGACTCCGCGCCGAGCTCGGTGCCGACGAAGACCTCGGACGCCAGATGCAGCAGCATGGCCTTGACGTGGGAATATGCCGGGAAGTCCGCGCCGGGCTGCCATGCGTCGAGTTCCCGCTCGATGCCCGGCTTCAGTAGTTCGAGGTAGCTGATCAGGCGTTGGCGGGTGAACGCTTGCTGCAGGATTCGCCGATGGTGCGTGTGCTCCTCGAAGTCCAGCAGCAGAACGCCCCGGCGGAAGAACGGTCCGATCGCCCACTCGAAGCCCTTCTCGCTGGAGAACGCCTTGTCCCGGTTCATCCACAGCGCTTCGAGCGCCTCGGGTCCGGTAGCCAGCACGTACGGGCGCCCCAGCAGATTGGTCCAGGACACTGCGCCGTACTTGTCGATGACGGCGCGAGCTCCTTCCAGCGGCTCGGTCAGCATCGT
The DNA here is from genome assembly GCF_042728775.1 of Nocardia sp. NPDC060259. Taxonomy (NCBI): domain Bacteria; kingdom Bacillati; phylum Actinomycetota; class Actinomycetes; order Mycobacteriales; family Nocardiaceae; genus Nocardia; species Nocardia sp. NPDC060259. The sequence continues at coordinate 146,623 of NZ_JBHXAY010000001.1, read as the reverse complement.
CAGAGTTCGCCCGACGAGCGGGGCCCCGGGATCGCCTGGAACCGGCAGCAGGCCGGAGTCGGGAGGGGGCGCCGCCAATGGTCGGGAGGTGGCTGGGTACAGGTCGAGAACCTGCGCTGCGCGGCGCTCGAGTCCGTGCACAAGAGTGCGGTACATCAGCGCTCCTTTCGCGACGTTGCGAGTCGAACGACCGCCCGATAGGTTGTTGGCAGGTGTCAACAATTTAGGCGGATGCCTACAAATTAGAGAAGGGCGGCTGCGACTTGTCAAGATGGAACCATGCCGAACTCTGAGCGGCTGTGGGGCGGCCGAACGGCCGACGAGCGGCAGGCCGAACGCCGCGACAAGCTGGTCGACGCTGCCAAGGACATCTGGGTCGAGTCCGGTTGGGCTGCGGTCACGATGCGTCAGGTATGTGCCCGGACGAAGATCGCCGACCGCTATTTCTGGAGCAGTTTCGAGGACCGGGAAGCCCTGTTGGCCGCCATCTGGGACGAGGAACGCGATGGCGTCCTGGCCGATCTGACCGCGATGCTCGCCGAATCCACCGGCGATCATCCGGTCACGATCCTGCGCCGAGGTGTCGTGCTGGTGACCGATCGCGTCGCTGACGACCCGCGTCGAGCGCAGATTCTCTTCGGTGATCATGCCGGTAACGGGGTGCTCGAACATCGCCGCCACGAGCTGCTGCACATGTTGACCGATGTCTTCGTCGACGCGGCGATTCCCTACGGCCGCAAAGACATCGACGCGAAAGCCTTTCGGCTCAGTGCCATCATGTTCCTCGGCGGCTGGTTCGAGATGATGGTCACCTGGCAGGCCGGGGCGATCGACGCCAGCGCGCGGGAGCTCATCGACCTCACCGTCCAGCACGCAGAAACGCTGGGGCAGCTCTACTTGCGCGCCGACTTCGTCGGCGACCGACAGGCGACCCGCAAGGTGTGATCGTGACCACCATCACCGCCCTGCGCATCGGACGAGACCGGTTCCCGCCCGGGTAGCCGAGCCAGTTCGGGGGAGACCAGTGAGGTCGGCAGCAGGAACACGATCGCCGGGATCAAGTACAGGAAGACGCACGCGAGCCCGTAGACGGCCATCGGCGGTACCGGTGAGAGAATCCGGCACGACAATCGAGTTTGTTCAGCAGTGTTTGTGCGATTCGTCGACTTCGAAGCTCTGGTGTCGGCGAATGTGAATCCGAGTCTGGCCCGTGGCGTGCGCCTGCACAGTCGAATATCCGACGCCATCGACAGCGACGTCGGGCCCTGCTCGAACCCGTCATCTGACGATCTCAGCGAAATTTGGATGGAATCGAGCCAGCTCGGATACTAATCGACCGGTTTCTTCCGAACAATCCATCCTGTGGCCTGGTTATCGAACCGATAGCAACGTGGAGTGCGGCCCGTCGAGGGTGGGACGATGGCACCTCGGGACCGCCGATCTGTGCCGGTCCACGGTCGGCCGCCCGATCGCGCTCATCTCTCGTGATTGCGCGACGTCTTGTCCAGCCACATCTTGTTTACAGGAATCCGTTCCGGTAAACTCTGAGCAACCCCACGAATGCGGATAATGTATCCCCGCAGATACTTTCGCGGGGCCATACGATTCTCGATGATGCACCATGACACCGAGCGAACAGTCGCGCACGGAAAAGGGGCATCCCTTATCGTGACTAACCACCACAGGTGGTCCACTGACAAATGGATTCGAACAAGTAGAAGTTTCCAACAGGACCTGCATCCATTCAACGGCGGATTTGCCTGGTGTCGAGTGGGCGGTCCTCAGCATCACCGAGGAGTCGACCATGACCGCACACACGTCTTCGACGCCCGACGTCACACCCGGGGCAGAGCCCGTCGAGCGGCAGGCCGTCGCCGAGGGGATATCCATCGCGGCCGCGTTCATGCTCGTCATCTTGGCGGCGGTCTCCATTCTGCAGGGTATCTCCGCGATCGTGGACGACAAGTTCTACGTCGCCGGAATCGAATACGTCTACGAGTTCGACACCACGACGTGGGGCTGGATTCATGTCGTGCTGGGTGCCGTCGCCTTGATTTGTGGCCTCGGCCTCGCGATCGGATCGACATGGGGTCGGTACGGCGCGCTGGGAATCGCCGCGCTGGTCATCATCGCGAACTTCATGTCCCTGCCGTACTACCCGGCATGGTCCATCGTGATCATCGCGCTGAGTGTCGTGGTCATCTGGGCTGTCTCCACCTGGCGACCCGAACGCTGAGCCCTTGTCGGATGTCTGCTCGATAGCTCGTCCAGCGGTGGGCGAGGCGCCGACCAGGAGGAACGATGGCTTCCCTGTCGATCGACCAACGCGATCGGTTGCACCGCAACGATGTTCGCGCGTTCACCGTCGGCGTCGAGGAAGAGTTCGTGCTGATCGACCCGGCCACCGGCCGCCCTTCCCTGACCAGCACCGCCGTGGCGGCAGCCGAGACCGACATCGAAGTGCAGCTGGAACTCTCGCAATGCCAGATCGAAACCTGCACTCCGGTCTGCGCGAGTATCGAGGCGGTGCATCGCGAGGTTCGGCGGGCCAGGGGCGCGATCATCGACGCCGCGGCTCGGTCCGGTTCGCTTCCGCTGGCGGTCGGGGTTCCGATCTGGGGCCCGCCTGCCGGTTCCATCACCGACACGCCGAGATACCAGCGCATGGCCGAACGCTTCGGGGCGCTGGTCCAGCAGGTGACCTGCGGTTGCCATGTCCATGTCTGCGTCCCCGAGCGCGACCTCGCGGTGCAGGTCAGCAATCACCTGCGCCGTTGGCTGCCCACGCTGTTGGCGTTGACAGCGAATTCACCGATCGCCGATGGCATCGACACCGGGCACGCCAGTTGGCGCCACATGCTGTGGGAGCGGTGGCCCAGCGCGGGCCCACCACCGTATTTCCGGTCAGCAGCGCACTACGACGACATCGTCGCGGGACTCGCCGAAGACGGACAGATTCTCGACCCCGGGATGGTCTATTGGGATGTGCGATTGTCCGATCATCTGCCGACGATCGAGATCCGGATCAGCGACGTGCCCGCCACCGTCGTGGAAACCACACTGTTGGCGAGTCTGGCGCGGGCCCTCGTCATCACCTCGGTCGCCGCCATCGGCCGTGGGCATCTCGCCGTTCCGGTCGCCCGGACGCGCCTGCGCTCAGCGTGCCGCTCCGCCGCCCGCGCCGGGCTCGCCAGCACTCGATTCCCCACAGCCGTCGCGGGTCGTCGCCATGCCCTCGCCCGATTGCTTCGCCACGTCCGTCCCGCCCTGGAGGAATCCGGTGACTACGAATTCACCTCCGACACGCTGGCTGCAGTTCTCGCCGGCGGCAACGGCGCCGTCCGGCAACGCGGTGCCCTGCTGGCCGGCGGCCCGGCGAACGTCGTGGATGTGCTCTCGCGCCTGACCGTCGAAGGGTGCGGAGCCGACGATTCCCAGTGGGCGAGATGACGCGACCGGCGAGTCCCGAGCGAGCAGGCGGTGGGTGATGCGAGACGACAACGAATCTGTGCAGATCGATCAGGTGATAGAACGCCTGATCGCCCGTTTCCCCGCGGAATCACCGGCGGAGATCGAGCTCCTGGTTCGCCGTATTCACGAGCGATTCGCCGACGCCCGCGTCCGGGATTTCGTTCCGCTGCTCGTCGAGAAGGCCGCTCGGCAAGCTGTCGGCGTCTACCCGATCGTGGCCATCGGCGAGGAGCCACACAGCGCTGAGACGATGGCTACGATCTAGAGGTTCCCCCACCTGCTGAAGTGCTCTGATCGAGAAAAGGACGGCGCGCTATGGCTGCCACGGACACGGTGCACGCCGTCGTCGAGCCGCCGGCCCCGGTGGCGGCCTTTCCCGCGCGGGCACGAGTACGCTGAGACAACCCGACCATGCCGTGGAAGGAGCGCGTGACCGCCTTACCCGGGATCGCGACAGCCCGCGGATATCGCCGCGCGTGGCTGCGAGCCGATGTCACCGCGGGCCTCGTCCTGACCGCGCTGTTGATCCCCGCCGGTATGGGCTATGCCGAAGCAGCGGGACTTCCCGCGTACGCCGGGCTCTACGCGACCATTGTGCCGCTGCTGGCCTACGCGGTGGTCGGGCCGTCCAGAATCCTTGTTCTCGGCCCGGATTCCTCACTCGCCCCGCTGATCGCGGCCGCGGTGCTACCACTGGCCGCCGTCGATGATCCCGACCGTGCGCTGGCCCTGGCGGGAGTCCTTGCCGTCCTCGTCGGGCTCATTCTGCTCGTCGGTGGATTCCTTCGTCTCGGGTTCGTCACCGAACTGCTGTCCAAGCCCATCCGGCTCGGCTATCTGAACGCGATCGCACTCATCGTCGTCGTCGGGCAACTTCCCAAACTGCTCGGCTTCTCCGTCGATGCGACCGGCCTGCTCGCCGAAATCGCCGAGATCGGGCAGAGCGTGGTCCGCAGCGATATCGATCCCATCGCGACCGCTATCGGCCTCGGCTCGCTCGCTGTCATCCTGGCCTTCCGCCGGTGGCTGCCCGCGGTGCCGGGGGTGCTGGTCGCGGTCGCGGGCGCCATCGCGATCTCGGCCGCTGCCGGACTCACCGACGACATCGGGATGGTCGGTGCCCTGCCCGAAGGCCTGCCGCTGCCTTCCATCGGCGGCATCAGCTGGGCCGACATCGGGCACCTGATCGGACCCGCGGCGGGGATCGCGCTGATCGCGTTCGCCGACAGCGGCGTGCTGTCGCGGACCTTCGCTTCCCGGCACGGGGAAGATGTCGACGGCAGCACCGAGATGAAGGCGATCGGGGTCGCCAATGTGGCGGGTGGACTGTTCGGTGGATTTCCTGTCTCCGCGAGCGGGTCACGAACTCCGGTCGCCGAACAGAGCGGCGCCCATACGCAATTGGCGTGTATCGTCGGCGCGATCTCCGTTCTGCTCTTCGTGCTGCTCGCCCCCGGACTCACCGCGTACCTGCCCGACGCCGCGCTCGGGGCCGTCGTCATCGTCGCGGCCACCGCGTTGATCGACATCCGCGGCATGGTCCGGATGTGGCACATGAGTTCGGTGGAGTTCGCGCTCGCGACGGCAGCGTTCGTCGGCGTCGCGCTGGTAGGCGTGTTGCAGGGGATCATCGTCGCGATCGGTCTTTCGTTCGTCGCGGTGGTCGCGCGAGCTTGGCAGCCCTATCGCACCGAGCTCGTCCAGACGAAGGACCGTCCCGGCTACCACGACATCGAGCGTCACCCCGACGGCCAACGTATCGCGGGCCTGGTGCTGGTGCGGTTCGACGCGCCCCTGTTCTTCGCCAACGGACAGATCTTCGACGAATACGTACGCTCGGTCGTCGCGAACGCTCCGTCCCCGGTCGAATGGGTCATCATCGCCGCAGAACCCATCACCGATCTCGATACGACGGCCGTCGACGAACTCGTCGATCTCGACAATTACTTGGCAGGCAAGGGAATTCGATTGGTCTTCGCCGAGATGAAGGGGCCGATCAAGGACAAGATCATTCGCTTCGGTGTCAGTGACCGGTTCGACGGGACACACTTCTATCCCACCGTCGAAGCCGCCGTAGAGGCCTTTCGCCATCGAAGCGACCGTGCGACGGATATTTGAGCGTTTCCGGTGTTCTATTCTCCCACAATCGACTCGAGTGCGCGGATGATGGACGGTCGAGCGTCGGCCCCTCCGGAAGGACGGAAGCCATCACCTCGCCGGAGACGTAGGTATTGCGGCTGTGCCGATGATGGTGTTCCCTGCATGGTGGCTGTTGGTGCGTCTCGACAATCGCGGACCGATCGATCGAAGCTGAAGCTGCGAAGGGGATCAAAGGCACTGCTGCGCAGGTGATCCCCACATTCTTCGATCCAACCGAAAACTAGGTGAGAGGTCCGTCGCTGACGACCCAGCCGCCGATGTCAGCGGTTCCCGGCGGTCCGGGCTCCGCGAAGATGACCGAACCTTCGCCGTGATTGATTGTCAGTCTGCGACCGAGTACCGCGGCCAGGCGCATCGAAGCCGATCCGCAAGCCTCGTCTTCCATCGTTTCGAATCGGGTGGCGAACGCTCGGGCGCGCGCTATACCGGCCGCCTCGTCTTGCCAAGCCCACAGTTGGGTAGCGTCCTGTTGTGGTGGCAGTGGCGCGGTCAGCGCTTCGATCTCGACGGCGGTGTCGAGGCGTTCATGCCACCACGGTGGTGTCGAGGCCAGTGGGCCCCGGATCCAGACCACCCCTTCCTCGTTCCAGGTTCGGATCATTTCTGTAGCGGTCTGCAGGTAGCGCGGTTGATATCCGAGCTCACGGGCCAGCACCCACGCTGCGCCGATCAGGGATCGTTCGGCGAAGGTCGATTTCGCTGGGTGGTTCGCGATCTGGATTCGCGCGCCCTCGAAGTCATCGATAAAGACGGTCTCGCACGACAGCCGATCGGCCAGGGATCGCCGCTCATCGGGGTCGATTATCGATGTTCCGTCGACGACACCGAGCGAGGTACCCCACCGCCCATCCGGGTCGGTGAATATTCGGAGGATTTCTATATGTGGCAGCCGAAGTCCTCGCACGGTGCTCGAGCTGGCGCGGTTGGTGCGCTGCGGATGTGGGGTCACTGCTGCGGGGAGTCGTTGTCGGTTTCGGTGGACGAACCGGCTTCGGTAACGGAGGCGGTGTTGGCTTCATAGGCGCTGGCCACCAGAGCAGCTTGCAGATACCACAACCCGTGGACAGTGGCTGGGTCCAGGCCGGTATGGACGGCAACCCGACGCAGGCGGTAGTCGACGGTGTTGGGATGCAGGTGCAGGATGCCGGCGGTGCGTCGACGATTGCGTTTGTTGCGAATGTGAACGATCAAAGTTTCGAGCAGTTCGGGTTGATCACGCAGCGGATCCAGCACCGCCGCCACCTGTCGTCGTCCGGGCCCTGGGCGAGTGACCTGGTACTCCACCACCAGATCCGACATCCGGTACACACCTGGCGGGCGGTACAGCCGTGCTGCGAGGTCGACCAGCTCATGTGCCTGTCGGGTGGCCTCAGGCAGGTGATCGGTCTGAGCGTGGACCAGTCCGAAGCGCAGTGGTGTCTCGGCCGTCGCGGCCTGCAGACGTTCGTACAAGTCCGATACGTCGATCGCGCCGAGGTCTTCATCGCCGATCAGCAACGTTCCACCGCCCACACCGAGCAGCGCCGGTGGCGAACCGTCAGGCAAGGATGCCAGTTCCACGCGCAAGCGCCGCAGCCAGGTTTCGCGGTGGCCGGCAGTGTCGGCAACACCGTGCTCCTGGGCTAGTGCGAGCACGGTGTAGGACTCGCTGAGCACGAATCTGCTGCTGCGCGTCCACGACGAAGTCATCGCAGCCCCGGTGATCAACGCCGAGGCGAACACCTCGCCGGAGTCATCGTGTTCAGTAGTCGCGGCGCGCACCACGCGGAGATAGGCGGTGGTGAAGCTGGTTTCGACCTCTTCCAATACGGCCGCGAGACGCTGCCCGGCAATCGCCAGTGCTCGGCTGTCGGCACTGGTGGCTCGTCGCGAGAGCTCGTCGAGCACGAACCGAAATGCTGCGTGCGTGGCATGCTGCACGGCCTCGAGGGCCACGCCCTGCGCCGCCCAGTCGCCGATCCTGACCCTCGACATCGCGGGAACTGGGCTGGGTGGCAATCCCTCCAGCGCGGCCGCGATCAGATCCAAGCAGCCTCGCAGCACCTCCTCGGCTTCGGCCCATCGAACTCCGCACGGCATTACCGCGCCGGGTTGGGGGCCGCGCTGCCCCCCTATCTTCGCCAGCACCTGCTGGGGTAGGCGAGCATCACGGCGCAGGTGCACGGCGGCAGGCGCACCACCCAACGCGAGATTCTCTGCGTATGTACTGCTGGTCGTCACCATGGTGGGCACCTCCTGTGGTGTGCAAACGAACCCACCTGCTCGCCGCCCCCTCGGCGCCGCTTCGTTGATTACAGTGATCACTGTAACAGTCTGGCTCATGTGCACGCCACGATTGCTCACTTCACGGGATGATCGGCGAGAGCGGCCGCTCGAGTAGCCGAGAACGCTCAGACTGAACCACCGTCTATTGCAATAGTGGGTAGCGTCGACACACTACGATCGCAGCGAGCAGGTTGACGGACGGAGGCGTGGAAATGGGAGATGAAGAAGCTGAGTACCGGGTCTCGGAGCTGGCCGCGGCCGCCGCCGTACCGGTGCGCACTGTGCGTTACTACCAGCAGAGGGGGCTGCTCGCCCCGCCCGTACGCCAAGGCAGATACGCGATCTATCACGCGAGCCACCTCGAACGGTTGCAATTGATCGCCGACCTCCTTGCTCGCGGGCACAGCCTCGAGGGGATCGCCGACCTGTTTGCCAGCGCCGAACAGGGCGGCGGGGTCACCGAATTGCTGGGCTTCGAATCAGTTGCCTCGACTGCGTGGAGCGACGACGAAATCGAGCTGGAGTTGGATCAACTGTTCGCCCGGTTCGGTGAACAACTCACTGCCGAGAACCTGGCCGAAGCGATGACTCGCGGATTCCTCCGCGCCGAGGGTGATCGCTTCTTCTTCAGCAGCGCACGGCTGCTCGACTCGGTCACCACCTTGGTAGCGGCGGGGATCCCGCTGAACTCGCTGCTGACCTTGTCCTACGAATTGGAGGCCGCCTTCGACCGCATCGCCTTCGCGTTCGTTCAGCAGTTCCGCACGCATCTGCTCGGACCAGTCCTCGATCAGCCCTCACCGCAGCAAGTACATCACCTCAGCCACACCCTCGACGATGTGCGCCCAGTTGTTCGTCAGGTCGCCGACGAGTTGCTGGCTAGTGCGATGGACCGCCGCATCCGCATCGATCTACCCGAGGTTTCCCAGCTGCTCAGCGACGCGGCCGTGGCACCCGAACCCCCGACCTCTGCACAAGCCTAGGGCGCGGGTGATCACTGCCGTAGCGGTCAGCACGAAGGAGGTACCGGTGCGACCACGACCTTCGATGGTGCTCGGAAAGGACGGTGCCGCATACTCGGCCGTATTCGCACGGCTGTCAGTCGGACTCATCGGGACGATCGTCGCGGGTGTTCGGATTCGACGCCGTGGTGTCTCCGCCCGAAACGGTCTGTGTGTCGTCTGGTGGCGTGCCAGTGTCGGTGTGGGGAGCCTTGAACAGGTTGTCTCGCAACAGTGCTCTAGGCGCACGAAATGATCCTTCGCCAGGCGGCCGGGGCGGCCTGATCTAGGCCATGAGGTGGTGGGCGAGGGTGGCGGCTTCCATGGCCAGACCGGGCGGGTTCGTGGCGATGAACAGGGAGTCGGCGGCCAGATTGCCCAGGGCGTGCCAGGTGGGATCGGGCCGGTCCGCGACGAGCAGGCGGCGGGTACCGGGTTCGATGCGCAGGCCGCCGGTGGCCGCCGATTCTGCTGCGCCGCTGGCGAGTAGCGCGCTGACGAGAGGTTCGGTCTCCTGGGGCGTGGTGTACGCGGGCGGGTTGACGGCGTTGAAAACCGCGTCGGCGTGCCATTCGGCGTCGTCGTGGACGGTGAAACCGGCGCCGGGGCGCGCCTCGATCTTGCCGAGGCCGGAACGGAGCCGGAGCTGGCCCGAATCCAGCAGCCGCAATACGATTTTCGCGTTGCGCGGCACCATCGGTGAACTCAGGCTGCTGATCGTACGGAAGTACTCGGAGCGCAGTATGCTCCGGTCCTGCTCGGCCAGCAGCGGCCAGACGATCGGGCCGAGCACTCGGATCGCCATGGTGAGCAGGCGGCGTCCCTGATGCGGGTTGTCCAGCTCTGTCAATTGGCGGCGCAGCCGGGTCACAGGTTCCTCGGTGGCGCGGATCTCTGCGGCGAACGACTCGAAATCCTGTCCCAGCTCGGCGAGTTCGGCGCGCATGAGCTCGACCAGCTGGTGGAAGTGCACCACGCCGGCGGCGGCCAGCCGCAGCCCATTGGCCGGAGTGAGGTGTTGTGGTGCGAGCGGAAGGGGACGCTGTTGCACGAACGGGAGCACTCCGCTGCGGGATAGAAGACTGATCGGTCCAGTGTGGTTGTTGGTCGTCAGCGCCACGGCGATATCGACCGCCGTCAGACCGCTGCCGACAACTGCGACGCGCGCGTCGGCCGGTATCCCGGCAATCGTCTCGGCCAGTGGGTACGGCTCGTTGACGTATCCGGGCGCACCGGTGAGCCCGTAATGGTCACGTGGACGCCCACTCCCGACGCTCAGCACCGCGCGATCGACCGGATGATTGCCGCCGTTCGCGGTGTGCAGGACCGCCCGGCCGTCGCTCGCGCCACGGCGGGAGAAACCGACGACCCGCGAGTTCACCACGCTGACCTGCCAGCCATTCCGTCGCAGTCGACCGATCGCGGTCTGGGCGGTCTGCTCCAGGTATTCGCCGTACACGCTGCGGGGGACCAGCGGCTGACCGAGGCCCTCGTCGAGATATCGGGCCACCTCGTGCCGGTCCTGCAGCCACCGTTCGTAGTGCGCGCGGTCGGTGGCGCGCACCGACATCAGCGCGGGCGGCGCGTTGACCCGGACCGCCTCGAGGTCCGGCTGGTACGGCCGCCCCCGCCACACCGCGGACGAGCCGTCGAACACTGTGATGCTGCCGGGCGTGCCCTCGGTGGCCGCGAGTGCGTCGAGCAGTCCGACCGCCGCAGCGCCCGCACCGATAATGCCGAGATCCATTGTGTTTCCTTCCGATCACTGGGACCGGACCAGCGTCGCCCGCCCGCCGCCACCTCGACCATCCCCCGATCGCGGGGTTCGCTCCGTCTCGGGAATTTCGCGCGCGGTCGGTCGATTACCCCTCATCTGTGGGATGGCGGCCGCCGGTCCGGGACGGCAAGGTTGCGGGCATGGGTGTGATTCCGCTCGGGATGCGTGGACTGCTGGCCGGGATCGAGCAGGCCGCGGACGCGCACGCGCTGTTCGCGGAGACCTCGACGCGGTTGCGCCGCGTCACGCCGTTCGACGCCGCGGTCTGGGTGGCGACCGATCCGATCAATGGACTCACCACCGCGCCCGTGCGGGTGGAGAACCTCCACGAAGGCGGGTGCGGCACCTATTGGGAGTCGGAGCTCTTCTCCGAACACGTGAACCTGTTCCGGGATCTGGCGCGGGCGCCGGTCCCGGTCGCGGGTCTGCGCGCGGTGACCGGCGATGACCCGGGACTGAGCCCCCTGTATCGAAACTTCATGTGCCCGCGCGGTTTCGACGACGAATTGCGCGCCGTACTCCGCGTGGACGGACAGCCGTGGGGCCAGCTGAGCTTGTTCCGGGAGCGCGGTCGAAAGCCATTCCAGGACACCGATGTCGCGCTGGTGAGCGGATTGTCCACGCCAATGGCCCGGCGGCTGCGCAGCTTTGCCCAACCGCTGGCCCCCGCTGCGGCAGGGCGCGCGGAAGCTCCCGGCATGCTGCTGTTCGACCCGGAAGGTGGCCTGGTCTCGATCAACGACGAGGCCAGGCACCTGCTCGCCCAGATGCCGCCCGGCCCCGCCACCACGACCGCACGAGGCATCGAATTGCCGCTGCCCGTGTGGATTCTCAGCACCGCGGGCCGGGCCCGGATCACCGGCGAGAACTCCCGGATCCGCATCCGCACCACGACCGGGCGATGGCTGGTGTGCCACGCCTCCTGCCTACGCGACCTTGCCGGGACACCGGCAATGACCGCGCTGGTCATCGAGCCCGCCACACCGTCAGAGGTGGCCTCGCTGGTGGTGGCCGCCTACGAGCTCACCCGGCGCGAGCTCGACGTCACCGAACTGATCGCGCGTGGCCAGTCCACCGGCGAGATCGCCGCCACCCTGTTCCTGTCCGCACACACCGTGCGCGACCACGTCAAAGCGATCTTCGACAAAGTCGGCGTCACCAGCCGAGGCGAGCTCACCGCCAAACTGTTCACCGACCACTACCAGCCCCTCGCCGCCACACAAACTTTGCGAGTGTTCGACGGCGAAACGCCCGCTTAGCCATATTTACCTGCGTAAATCTGCCTCGGGACAGCGTCGTCGCCTACTGCGCTGGGACCAGCTCGGTGACGAGGTCTTCGATTCGCTTGCGGATTTCATCGCGGATCGGACGGACCGCCTCGACACCCTTGCCTGCCGGATCCTCCAGCGTCCAGTCGCGGTAGTCGACGCCCGGGAAGTACGGGCAGGCGTCACCGCAACCCATGGTGATCACCACTGTCGAGGTCTCGACAGCGTCCGGGGTGAGGATCTTGGGTGCCTGGTTGGTGATGTCGATGCCGACTTCGGCCATCGCCTCGACCGCGGCCGGGTTGAGGGCATCGCCGGGAGCGCTTCCGGCGGAACGTACTTCGATGGCGTCGCCGGCGAGGTGGGTCAGGAAGCCTTGTGCCATCTGGGATCGTCCGGCGTTGTGGACGCAGACGAACAGCACGCTGGGCTTGGTCGACACGGGGGGTCCTTTCAGTGGGTGGTGATGTCGAGAGAGGTAAGTAGGTCGCGGACGCGGTCGCCGATCTCGTCGCGGATGCCGCGTACGACCTCGAGGGACTGGTGGTCGGGGTCGGTCAGTTCCCAGTTCTCGTAGCGGCGGCCCGGGTAGATCGGACAGGAATCGCCGCAGCCCATGGTGACGATGACATCGGCGGCCCGCATGATCTCCTCGGTCCACGGTTTGGGGAACTCGCCGGTGATGTCGATGCCGATCTCGGTCATCGCTTCGACGGCGACCGGGTTGACGTGGGTACCGGGTTCGGAGCCGCCCGACCACGCGATGGCGGAGTCACCGGCCAGATGGGCGAACCAGCCCAGTGCCATCTGAGAACGGCCCGCGTTGTGGGTGCACAGGAAGAGCACCACCGGCTTGTCGGTGTGGAGCTTGCCCTCGACCTTGGCCAGTGCGAGCAGCCGCTGCCGGGCGAATCGTTCGGCCAGGAGTGGCAGGTAGTTGACTACCGTTGCACGGGAGGCGAACTCGTCGTAGCTGGAGATGAGGAAATGCTCGATGGTCTCGCGTCCGTAGGTGTCGGCGAAGGCCTCGTGTAGCCGGGTCGCGGCGGTGGTGAGCGCGTGACGCTGGTCGATGGTCAACGTCGCACGATCAGCGTGGGTGACGGGGCTGTCGGACATGCGTGCTCCCGGGGAGGGCTCGGTCAGTGAGTTGTCGGGTCGGATGAGCTGGAGGCAGGACGATCTGAGGTATGCGGGATCACCGCGTTGTCGGCAGCCGCACTCGCCGAGCGGGGGTACAGCACCACGATCAACGCCAAGCCCAGTGCCGCACCGACGAATTGGGCGACGATGAATCCAGGTGCGGACGTGGGTGCGATGCCGGCGAAAGTGTCGGAGAAGACGCGGCCGACGGTGACCGCGGGATTGGCGAAACTGGTGGAGCTGGTGAACCAGTAAGCCGCACCGATATATGCCGCTACCGCCGAAGCGGACAGGGCGGCTCGACCGCTGCGGGCCAGCGCGAAGATCACCGCGATCAGTCCGGCGGTGGCGACGACCTCACCGACCAGATGGCCCGTGGTGATCCGGTCGTGGGTGGAGATCTGCCAGGCACCGAGGTCGAACATGATGTTGGCCAGCACAGCGCCGCAGACCGCGCCACTGATCTGCGCGATCGTGTAGGCGAGGGCGTCGATGAAGTCCAGGCCGGTGCTATGGCGTCGACCGAGCAACCAATCCGCCAGGGAAACAACGGGATTGAAGTGCGCGCCGGACACGGGTCCGAACACCAGGATCAGCACGCCGAGGCCGAAGACGGTCGCGGTGGAGTTGGCGAGCAACTGCAAGGCGACATCGTCGGTGAGCTGCTGGGCCGCGATACCCGAACCGACCACGACCGTGACCAGCGCGGCCGTGCCGACGAACTCAGCCAGGAACCGGCGTTGAATATCGGTCACCGCGCACCCGCCTCGACCGCCGTGACATCGAGCAACTGCGCCAGCGGGGCCAGCGCGCGCGGTTCGATCCGGTAGTACACCCACGACCCACGCCGCTCACTCGACAACAGCCCGGCCTCGCGCAGCACCTTGAGATGGTGGGAGATGGTGGGCTGGCTCAATTCGAACCCGGCGGACAGATCACACACGCAGGCTTCGCCGGATCCACGGCTGGCGACCAGGCTGAGCAGTCGCAACCGCACCGGATCCGACAGCGCCTTGAACGTTGTCGCCAGTTCGGCGGCGGATTCGGCGGACAGAGGTTCCCGGGTCAGCGGGATGACCTCACACGAGGAAGAGTCCTGCGGCTGACAGGACGAAGGCGGTTTCGACACGCATCGATATTGACGGTTGTCGAATCAGTCGACAAGCAAACAATGGGTGAACGCCGCCGTCTCGGCGGAGCTATCAGCAAGCTGATGGCTCACACGCGTCGGAAGAACCGCCGTCCGAGGCGGCGCGACGTTCGAGCAGGACGGTATCGCGCCACGCCCCGTCGAGGATCGCGATGCGCTCCCGCACGCCGACTGTGCGGAATCCCGCCGAGTGATGCAGGCCGATGCTGGCCCGGTTCTCCGGGAAGATCGAGGTCTGCAGAGTCCACAGGCCGTCGGCGTCGGCGGCGATCACCTGTCGATGCAGCAGGGATTTCCCGACGCCGCGCCCACGCGCGGTCTCGGCGACATAGACGGAGTTCTCGGCCACACCGGCGTAGCAGTCGCGACCCGACACCGGCGCGAGTGCTGCCCACCCGACTACTTCGCCGCCGATCTCGGCGACCCAACGATGGTCGGGCAGCCAGGTGGAATCGAGGTGCGCGCGATCCGGTACCTCGGTGGCGAAGGTGGCGTTGCGGGTGGCGATGCCCTCACCGTAGATGCGGCGCACCGCCACCCAGTCGGCATCGGTCATCGCGCGCACCGACACGTCGGCGGGCAGATCCGTCGGGCAGCACGGCCGAGGGGTGAGAACACCCATGACCGCGTCGGCGGCGTGGGGGAGGCCGGTGCAGCAGGCCGGATTGACGGTCACCACCGTCGACGTGCCGTTCTTGTGCACCCGTACGAACCCGACATCGGCGAGCTTGCGGACGTGATGCGACACCGTCGGCTGGGAGATGCCCAGCGACTCGGTCAACTCGCCGACCGTGATCCCGGCGGGCCGGGTCGCGACCAGGTGAAGCAGCCGAACGCGGGTGGGTTCGGCAAGGCAGGCGAACCATTCCGCGTAGGTGGTCGCATCGTCGACAGGCAACACGTCGACGCGACGCGCGGCGGAGTCGCGGACGGTGGGCATGTCCAGAGACGTCATGCCTCCGATTATATCGACGTTGATCGATGGTTGCATTCATCGACGTGTGTCGATACAGTTTGGATTGTTAGATCGATGAGTGTCGATGAATGGAGTCTGTGATGACCGAACTGCCTGTCGTCGTCGTAGGAGCCGGCCCCATCGGGCTGGCCGCAGCAGCAGAACTGCGCGAACGCGGACTGAGCCCGATCGTGTTCGAACGCGGTCCCCAGGCCGGTGCCGCCGTCGCGCAGTGGAACCACGTTCGCCTGTTCTCCCGCTGGGCCGAACTCATCGCCCCCGCGGGCCGCCGCCTCCTCGACGGCACCGACTGGACGGCCCCGGCCGACGAGGATTACCCCACCGGCCAGGACTGGGCCCGCGACTATCTGACGCCACTCGCCGACGCTCTCGGAGACGCGGTGCGCTACGACACCGAAGTCGTCGGCGTCGCCCGCCGCGGCCGCGACCGCGTCGTGGACTCCGGACGCGACACCGAACCACTGTCGGTACACCTGCGCCGCGCCGACGGATCCGAAGACCGGATCCTGGCACGCGCGGTCATCGATGCCTCCGGCACCTGGACATCACCGAACCCACTCGGCGGCGAAGGGCTTCCCGCGCTGGGCGAACGTGGCCACCAGGCCGTCGACTACCGTGTGCCCGACCTCGAATCCGTCGCCGACCTGGTGCGCTATCGCGGTAAGCACACCGTGATCGCCGGAAGCGGGCACTCGGCCCTGACCGCGATCGTGGCGCTGTCACAACTGGCGAACGAACCCGGCACCCGACTGACCTGGGTCCTGCGTCGCGGCCAGACCGATGCCACTTTCGGCGGCGGCGAAGCAGACGAACTGCCCGCCCGTGGCGCACTCGGACTGCGCGCGAAGAAGGCCGTCGAGGACGGACTGCTCACCGTGGTCACCGGATTCCGCACCGCCGCAGTCGAAACCGGTGACGACAACCGTACGGCCCTCGTTGCCGACGACGCGCGCCGCCTCGACGGAATCGACAACGTCATCGCGCTGACCGGATTCCGCCCCGACCTGTCGTGGCTGTCGGAGATCCGCCTGGAACTCGACCCCGTCCTGCAAGCCCCGGTGGGTCTGGCGCCGCTGATCGATCCGAACGTGCACTCCTGTGGCACCGTCTACCCGCACGGTGTCGCCGAACTGTCCCATCCCGAATCCGGCGTCTACCTGGTCGGCATGAAGAGCTACGGCCGCGCACCGACGTTCCTGGCGATGACCGGCTACGAACAGGTCCGTTCCATCGCCGCCGAACTCGCCGGTGACCACGAATCCGCCGCCCGTGTCGAGCTGACCCTGCCCGACACCGGTGTCTGCGGCGGCGCCGGAGTCTTCGACGACCCGAACGGTGCGAGCTCCGGCGGCTGCTGCGCGCCCGCCGCGCCCGAGGTGCTGACGCTCACGGTTCCCGCGCGCTGACCCGCCCATGTCGTCTACCGTGACGGCCACGCAGACCGGACCGGCTTCGCCCGGTGCCGGTCTGCGGCGGCGAGTCCTGATCACGTTGTGCCTCACCGAGATCACCAGCTGGGGCATTCTCTACTACGCGTTCCCCGTCCTGTCGGTATCGATCTCGGCCGACACCGGATGGTCACTGCCGATGCTCACCGCGGCGTTCTCACTGGGCCAGCTCGCGGCCGCCCTCACCGGTATCCCGGTCGGACGCATCCTCGACCGCATCGGCCCACGCACCGTCATGACCGCGGGCTCAGTCCTCGCGATCCCTGCCCTGATCGTGGTGGCACTCGCCCCGAACCCGGTGGTCTTCTTCCTGGGCTGGCTCGTCGCCGGGGTCGCGATGGGCGCGGTGCTATACCCGCCCGCGTTCGCGGCACTGACCCGCTGGTACGGCACCGACCACGTCAAAGCCCTGATGATCCTGACGCTGGCCGCCGGTCTGGCCAGCACCGTGTTCGCGCCACTGACCGCGGTCTTGGTCCAGCGCACCGATTGGCGCGCAACCTATCTCGTCCTCACCTTCGTGCTGGCGGTCATCACCGTGCCCGGACATCTGTTCGGCCTCAGAGGTCCGTGGCCACCAGCACCGCCGCCGATCACCCCGCACGACGACGACCATCAGGCAATCGCCCGCAGCCCCGCGTTCCTGGCCCTGGTGATCGCCCTGAGCCTGGGCGCGTTCGCGGCATTCGCCGGGGTGTTCAACCTCGTCCCCCTGCTCATCGAACGCGGATTCTCCCCATCGCTGGCCGCACTGACCCTCGGCCTCGGCGGCGCCGGGCAAGTTCTGGGCCGCCTCGGCTACATTCCGCTGATGACCCGCACCACCCCGGCCGCACGCATCGTCGGCGCGTTCGCCACCACCGCCATCGCGACCGCGCTGCTGGGCTGGGTCACCACGGTATTCGCGCTGATCGCGGTGTCGATCGGCGCGGGTCTGCTCCGCGGGATCATGACCCTGGTGCAAGCGACCGCGATCACCGACCGGTGGGGCGCAACCCATTACGGCCGACTCAACGGCCTGATGTCAGCGCCCGTGGTCGTGGTGATGGCGGCCGCACCGTTCGCCGGCACGGCACTGATGAGCTGGACCGGCACCTGGGCCCGCACCTACCTCGTCCTCGCCGCCGTCGCGGCCGTCGCGGCGGTCATCGCCATCGCGACCATCCCACGCACACCCAAGCCCATCGACTCGTAAGGACGTCGTGATGACGCTATGACGCGGTCGGTGCGGTCTTCAGGTCAATCTCGTCGGCGCGATCGAGGTCGACATCGACGCCGAACTCGCCCAGGTCGGCCCAACCGGCTTCTGGCCGCTGTGGGTCGCTTGCTTGCCGATTCGGCTCGGCGACACCAGGTGCTGGGGTAGCCGAGCGAGCGAGGACAATCGAGATAGGTGAGGTGGAGGGCGGCGTGAGATGAGCGACGATCGCATTGTCGACCGGGCCGGGATCGATGCCGAGCTCGAGCGTGTCCGCCGGGAGTTCCACGAGCTGTTGGACTCTGTGGATGCGGACGACTTCGAACGGCGCTCGGAGGGTACGCGGTGGACCAATGAGCAGTTGTTGTTCCACATGGTGTTCGGTTACATGGTTGTGCAGCGGCTGCTGGTGCTGGTGCGGCTGCTGGGCCGGTTCCCGGCGGGGGTGAGCCGCGCGTTCGCGCGAATGCTCGACGCGGAGACGCGGCCGTTCGATTGGATCAACTACCGAGGCTCGTGTGCGGCAGCGCGGGTGTACGACCGGTACCGGATGGGCCGCAAGCTCGACCGCGTGATCGGATCGCTCCGCGCGAGCCTGGCGTCCGAGTCCGAGGCGAGCCTGGTCCGTGGCATGCATTTCCCGACCCGGTGGGATCCCTTCTTCAGCGACTACATGACACTCGAGGACGTATACCGTTATCCAGCAAAGCATTTCGACTTCCATCGCGAACAGCTGACGATCGGCCGCCCGGATGGGCCGCCTGGGCTCCGGTAGCGCTGCACCAGCGCGGCAGTCCTCACCAGCTTCCGTGCGCCCATGCGCTCGTGGAAGCCGCGCCCGAACCCTTCGGATCCTGGCCGCACTACTACGACAGCCTCACCCTGTTCTCGCCCGCTCGAATGGCAACGCAGCCTGTCCTCGGCCTCGCTACGCGGCGTTGGACGCGACTCGGCGTGGCTCATCGGCCGCCTCACTGCGCAACCGCAGCGAACTACGCCTATTCGACAGCGGGACAACGACAACGGTGGATCGCGATAGGTCGGCCGCATCGGACCGACCGGGGATCAGGCGCAGTGGACGTGCCGGGCCAAGGCATCGACGCGCGTGGCCAGATCGTCGAACGCGAGATCGAACGCGGCGCCGTCCTCGGCACCGACAGGATCGGGAACCGACCAGTGCAGCATCGGAACATCGGGCAGTTCCTCGTGCGCGCGGTCGCACACCGACACCACCAGATCACCCTCGCGCAGAACATCGTCGAGACGCTGCGGCGACGCCGACACCAACGCCAGCCCACGCCGTTGCGCGACACCGACCGCGCCAGGATTGATCCGCTCGGCAGGATGCGTGCCCGCCGAGGTCGCCGGGAGCTCGCTGGCCCGACACCACAGGGCAGCAGCCAGCTGGGAGCGAGCCGAGTTCGCGGTGCACACGAACAGCACCCGCTGCGCGGCCATCACCGTCGTCGACGACAGTGGCGCCAGAGCGTGAGGCAACAGTCGAACGTAGGTGCGGCGACGATCACCCTCGGACCGCCGTCGCGTCACGACTCCGGCATCGGTCAGGGTTTGCAGATGATGGGCGACAAGGTTCGACCGCATGCCCAGCATCGACGCCAGATCGGTGGGGGAGGCGTCACCCACCGACAGCACGTCCACGATCCGCAAACGTGCGGGATCGGCCAACGCCGCGTGGACCGCGACCCGGCTAGCCAAGACATCGTCATTCCACTCAGCGTTCATTGACTCAATCATTGCTGACTAATACTGTGGAATCAAGGACGGGCCGCACAGGCCGCCCGGCACCTTTCACCGACATGCCGCGGCGACCGCCGCGATCGACTCGTTTCAGGAGCGTTGACCCATGCCCGCCGACTTCGGGATCACCCTGGCCACTGCCATCACCACCGCGGAACCGCTGGTGCCGACAGTGGTCGACGACGACCGCGTCCACGACGTCGTCATCGTGGGATCCGGGCCGGCCGGATACACCGCCGCCATCTACACCGCCCGCGCCGAACTCTCACCCCTGGTCTTCGAAGGCACCCAATTCGGCGGCGCGCTGATGACCACCACCGAGGTCGAGAACTTCCCCGGCTTCCGCACCGGCATCACCGGCCCCGAACTGATGACCGAAATGCGCGAACAGGCCCAACGCTTCGGCGCCGACCTGCGCACCGAAGACGTCGAAGAACTCCACCTGGACGCCCCGATCAAGACCATCGTCGCCGCAGGCGTCCGCTACCGGGCAAAAGCGGTGATCCTCGCGATGGGCGCCGCGGCCCGCTACCTCGGCATCCCCGGCGAACAAGAACTCCTCGGCCGCGGCGTCAGCGCCTGCGCGACCTGCGACGGGTTCTTCTTCCGCGACCACGACATCGCCGTCATCGGCGGTGGCGACTCCGCGATGGAGGAAGCCATCTTCCTCACCAAGTTCGCCCGCAGCGTCACCGTCATCCACCGCAGCGAAACCTTCCGCGCCTCCCGGATCATGCTCGACCGGGCCCGCCACAACGACAAGATCACCTTCCTCACCGACACCACCGTCGAGCGCGTCAACGGCGACACCACCGTCACCAGCCTGACCGTCGCCGACGTCACCACCGGCGACACCCGTGAACTGCCCGTGACCGGAGTGTTCGTCGCGATCGGTCACCAACCACGCAACACCCTGGTCGCCGACGAGGTCGACCTCGACGACAGCGGCTACGTCACCGTCGCACCGTCCTCGACCGCGACCTCACTGCCCGGCGTCTTCGCCGCCGGAGACCTCGTCGATCACCGGTACCGCCAAGCCATCACCGCCGCCGGATCCGGCTGCGCCGCAGCGATCGACACGGAACGCTGGCTTACCCACCAAGCCACCAGCGTGGCCACCGCGAAACGACCCACCGTGCTGTTCGTCTGCGTGCGCAACAGCGGCAAATCCCAGATGGCCGCCGCGCTGATGCGCCAGAGCGCCGGAACCGACATCGACGTCCACTCCGCCGGAACCGATCCCGGCTCCGACCTCAACGCCCTGTCGGTGCAGGTACTCGACGAAGTCGGCGCCAGCACCGACGGCGAACACCCCAAACCGATCGACCCCAACCTCTACTCCGGCATCGATCTCGTCGTCGTCCTCGGCGCGGAGGCGAAAGTCGAAGCTCCCGAGGGACTTCCCGTCCAGACCTGGATCACCGACGAGCCCTCCGAACGCGGCATCGACGGCATCGAACGCATGCGGCTCGTCCGCGACGACATCACCACCCGCATCACGCGGCTCGCCGAGCAGATCCGAACCGGGCTGACCGTCTCGGCCTAGGCGATATCGGCTGTGCTCAGCGGAGTCGAGCGCTGGGCCAGTGTGGATGTGGCAAAGGCGGCGACACCGGTGGGGTAGTCGACTGGCCGCCGGCCGGCACCCACTTCGTCCATGCTGGTAGGTATGGCAAATCGATGGGTTGGGATCACGATCGACTGCGCGAACCCCGCGCGGCTGGCATCGTTTTGGAGCGCGCTCCTGAGTATCCCCGCCACCGCCGAACACGGCGATGATCCGGGATGGGCAACCGTCGGCTCGCGCTGTGATGACAGGCCGCGCTTGACCTTTCAACGAGTGACCGAGCCCAAGATCGGAAAGGTCCGCATCCACCTCGACCTCGAGGTCGACGACATCGAAGCCGGTCGCCGCCAGGTGGAGAACTTGGGCGGCCGCTGGTCCGGTGAGCGGCACGACTACGACGAAGGAGTTGTCATGGTCATGCGTGATCCCGAGGAGCACGAGTTCTGCCTGGTCCAATACTTCCGTTGAGAAGCCGGCTGGTCACTACACAGTTTGACGAAGCCCGAAGGGACACCTTCGATTCCGAGCTGCCACGATCACGGCCTGTGGATCGGCGCATGCCTCGATCGCGGCGAGGTGGCGACCGAGCCGGGTGTCGGACAGACGGTCGTCGACGGGTTCGATGTTGTCGGCTTCACGATGTGGGACGCTGTCATAACCCCGTGCCGGTCGCGCAGAAGATCACTGCTGGGTAGGTGGCGACGAATGCCCAGGTGAAAGTGGACAGGCGCATGAGGACGGCGGTACCGAGGTGCAAGAGAGCTCCGCTGATCAAGAGTGCGTAGGTGAGCGGTCGAATGCCGAGGAGCGCCAGGGGAAACGCGCACTCCAGCAGGATGACCGACCAGCACATCGCCGTCGCGATGCCTCGATGGCGCGCCAAGATCTTGCCGGCCCGCGCGTGCCCATAGGCCTGTGTCGCCAAGACGCCCGGTAATGCCGCTCCGCTGCGCCACGACGGGCTGACCAGCTTCGCCGCGCCTGCCGTGAAATACGCGAGACATACTTGTGCTGCCAAGAACCAGAGCACGATCTCGTTGGCGCGCTCTTGCCCGATGCCGAAGGCGAGAGCCAACGATGCGAAGACGATGATTGTCAACTGGTCTGCCCCGTCGCCTCCGAAGCGCGAGCGCATACTCAGCAAGATGTAGGTCACGGCAATCACGCCGGCAGCCAAGGAATTGAAGGCCGACGAGGGGTGCAGCGCCAAGAGGACCCCGCAGGCCAGGCAGACGGCGACAAGGCCGAGCACTCCCGGATACGCCAGCAGCCGTCCGGCGCTGCGCTGGAAGGGCCTCCTCGTCAGCATGGCGACACTCGTAGTCGACACAGGCCAGCTGGCGAGGGCGCCATCGGAAAGATGCCGAGGCATCGCCAGCCTCTCCATCGACCCGATGATGACGGCAACGGAGCCGATCGCCGCCGAAAGATGCAGCGCGTCCGAGCTGGTGAACATCGGCTGCTTACCTCTCGCCGAGCAACTGTTCTGACAGATGCATGGTCGACAAGAAAATCACGTGGTGATCCGGATCTTCGTCAGCTCCCTTCGACCGCATGATGAGAAACTGGGTGGCCTGGGCGCAATAGTCTCGTGGCAGACTGCAGACAAAGTTGAGCGTCGCGATATATGGCAGCGTGAGTTGCATCTGGGCAGTGTCACGGTTCAGCGACAAGCTGGCCTTGACGAGTTCGACCGTCACGTCGATCAGTGCCTTGTTATGCCGCCTGCCTGGATTCCAGACCGGTCCTATCCATTTCGGAGACGGGTGCGGACGAACCTCGCACCAACGAGTTATGTAGCCATCCGGCAGCCGATCGCGGTACAGCAGATGAAGATCGTCCGTCGCCGGTGTAGGCGCAAAGAAGTTCCAGCGCGGTATGAATCCGAATACGTCGTGCGCGCGAATCCACTTCTCCGCCCTGCCGGCTTCCCACTTCTCGACATTACGGGGTATCTGACAGACGGCAGAAACTGAAAACCACACCAAGAGAAATATGGCAAGCGCAGCTGATATCAGATGGTCGATCGCCATCTTGATCAATGCACATGCCCGAGAGCTTCGCGGCGGATATCGAGCAATTCCCGTGCGGTGGTGGCCGGGCCCAATCTCCGAATTTGCTCGTCCGAGAGATGCCGCTCCTCCTCCTCTGCGGCCATGACGGCTGCTGTACACAGGACAGCGACGGTGACGGCCATGGCGGCCCACGCGACAAAGGTGCCGTTCTCGCAACAACTTGCGTCCGCCGTCAGGTTCGCCTCCAGCTGATCCTCCGGCACCTGCGCCAACGCGGCCCGTTCAGCAGGGGTCAGCGGCGGCTCGTGTTTGAGGGCCACGGCCGCCAATGCGTCGTCGGTACCGTCACGCCGGTGCTCGACGAGAGTCAGAGATTCCGGGCTCAGCTGTCCACCGTTGTACGGGTTGTCCAGGATAACTACGCCGAGGTCGTCCGGTGGGAAGATGTTCGTCGCGAGGGTCCGGCCGCCATATCGAACGCTCGCGAATACGGGAGAACGCTGCAGTAGACGCCAAGCCTGGTACGTCGACAGTCTCGTGCGACCTTCGAAACGGGGCCGGAGCTCGTTCTCGACCATGGCGACATCGTCGCCATTTCGCAGGGTAGCGGCATCTCGAACTCGCTGCAGTATCGGATCATCCTGGGCGGCGACGAAAACCCGGACGGATCCGGGCAGGCAAAGCAGCGCACGATCAGGCTGTGTAGGGACGTAGTCCAGAATCTCGATCTCGCGATACCTGAGCGATCGCATCGCAAGCTCGTCAGCGGCGAGCTGCAACAGTGTTTGTTGATCCACGTCTCGACCTCCCAGCTACGGGTGACGCCTTCTGACCAGACCAGACGGAAACGTAGCACACGCACTCGTCGACGAGACGGTATTTCGGGTCAGGCGGGCCATCGCGCGGCCGCGGCGCCCCGATTGGTGGGGCGTGCACGAGTTCGTCGGCCATGGTGAACGCGTTGAATTGCTCGGGGCGATTCAGTGTGATGGTCAAGACGGTGTATCAAGCGTCGCGAATACCGACCTCGAGCAGGTGCAGGGCGGCGTCGACTGTGGCGGCGACGAGGGTGTCGTCCAGTGGGCCGGTGGCGGGGAGCATGGCGTGCAGGAGTAGCGGCCCGGTCAAAATGTCCGCGACGAGGTTGGAATGAGTGACCGGTGGTATTTCGCCGCGGTCGACCGCGCGTTGGAACATCGCCTGGGTCGACCGGCGGCGAGGGGCCATGAAGGCCTCGTGGAACAGCGCGCTCCACTGCGGGTCGGTGCTGAGATCGCCGAGCAGGCCTGCGATGCCCGCTGCGATGATCGGGGTGTTGAAGAACTCGATCTGTGCGCGTTGCAGCGAGATCAGGTCGTCGCGCAGGTTGCCGGTATCGGGCGCAGGATCGGTGCCGAAGTGCGTAGCCATGCTGTTGGCAATGAGTGCGACGCGTCCCGGGAAGCGGCGGTACAGCGCGGTGCGCGTAGTACCTGCCAGCGCGGCGACCTTGTCGATAGTGATCGCGCTATAGCCGTCTGTCAGCAGTAACTGCTCGACGGCGGCGGTGATGGCGGTGTCCAGGGCCGTGTTGCGGGGGCGGCCCATTCCGGCGGGTTTTCCCTTGTCAGACATACGCGACACATCGTAGCGGTTCAACTCTTGTCGGACATACGATACACGATGTAGCGTATGTCCATGGGTGAAATCTGGATCATCGGAGCGACCGGTCGCGCCGGGCGAAACATCGGTGCCGAGTTGCGCGGCTGCGGGCATCGGATCGTGCTGGTCGGCCGCAATGCTCAGCGATTGGCCGAGGCTGCGGCGGCGCTCGAGGCGCTGGGCGGGGCACCTCCGCGAACGTTGATCACCGATGACCCGGTCGGCCGGATCGCCACGGGCGGACCGGATGTCGTCGTCAACACGGTCGGCCCCTTCGGTGCGACGACCATCCCGACCGCGCGGGCGTGCGTAGCCGCGGGCAGTCACTATGTGGACCTGGCGAACGAATTCCAGCCGGTGCGGTCGTTGCTGGAGCTGGATTCGGTGGCCCGCGCCGCAGGGTCGACGCTGGTGACGGGTGCGGGGTTCGGCACTCTGGCGAGCGAGGCACTGGTCTACGAGCTGTGCACGGGGCGTCCCGCCCCGATCCGCGTGCGAGTGGCAGCGATGCCTGTCGTGGACGGCTTGGGATCGGCCGTGCTGGCCAGTGCGGTGGACGCGGCGGCGACCGGCGGGCTGACCTACCAAAACGGTCGCCTCGTGCGGACCCGGCTGGGTGCTCACCCGCACCACATTCCGCTGCCGGACGGTACGACGCGTGCCACCGTGGCCGTACCCACCGGTGAGCTGGAGGCCGCGCGCCGGGCCTCCGGTGCCGACGAGGTGATCGCGACCTCCAGCGAGGTGCCCACCGGCCGGGTAGCTAGAGCCGCACTGCCGATCGTGGGTGCGGTGCTGCGAGTAGATGCGGTGCGGCGCAACGTAATCCGGATTGTCGACCGCTGGCAGCTGACACCACCGAGCACGCCGGGTGAAGTGTCGTGGGCCTACGCGTCCGCGGAATGGCAGGGCGGGGAAAGAACGCAGGGCGTGGTTGCACACCGGCGAGGGCTACCAGTTCACCAGCCGTGTTGCCGCCACAGTCGCGGGAAGGCTGGCCGACGGTGATGCCCGCCCCGGCGCGTTCACCCCCGCCGCATTGTTCGGCGCCGACCTCGCCCGATCCGCGGGCGCCACCATCACTCTCGACACGACCGCGAAGGATCCGCGATGACTGACACCACCCGCGAGCATGTACGTATTCCGGCAGGCGCGGACACCGAATTGGACTGCTGGCTGTACCTCCCGTCGTCACCGGCGCCGCATCCGACGGTGGTGATGGCCCACGGCATCGGCGGAGTCAAAGCCGCCGGCCTGGCCCCGTTCGCGGAGTTCTTCGCCGACAACGGCTTTGCCGCCCTCGTCTTCGACTACCGGCACTGGGGGCGGTCCGGCGGCACTCCGCGCGAACTCCTCTCGATCCGCCGCCAGCGAGAGGACTACCGCACCGCCCTGGCCTGGGCGCGTCGCCACGACTCGCTCGACAACGATCGCCTGTTCATCTGGGGAACATCCTTCGCCGGCATGCACATCCTCGATGTCGCCGCCACCGACCCGGCGCTGGCCGGAGCCATCGCGCAATGCCCCCTCGTCGACGGCCTGGCCGGGACGGGAAAGGTACACCCACCGCGCGCGCTGCGTCTGATCGCCACCGCGGTGGCCGACGTGCTCAGCGGCGTCGTCGGCAAGCCGCCGAAATATCTGCCCCTCAGCGTCGCACCCGACAGCATCGGCGTGATCGCCACAGACGACGCACTCAGCGGACTACACCGACTCGCCCCGGCTGACGGCGAGCCGTGGCCGAACCGCATCACCGCACGATCACTGCTCGACATCGCTGTCCACCGCCCCGTCCGCAGTGCGAGCCGGATCCGATGCCCCTTGCTGATGGTCGTCGCCGAGACCGACACCATGGCCCCCACCGGACCCGCCACGCAGACCGCCGCGCGAGCACCCCGCGGCGAGCTCTACCGCAGCCGAGGCGGGCACTACGACGTCTACGCCGGCGGCCTCGACCACCCCGATGTGCTCCGCGTAGAACTGGAGTTCCTCACCAGACACGCCGCCGGCCGCGGTCGATAGGCTCGCTCGTCCTTCTCGGCGCGCATCCTCCCGACACGAACGGTCATGGCATAGCGGGTCGACCTACCAGTCCGCGCGCTACTCGAATGTCGCCGAGCTTCACCGGCTGGGGTGCGGCCGAGGCCGGTCCGGCCGACCTCAGCCGGCCGCGAAGCGCGGACGCTCTGATCGAGCGCAAGCCCGCCGGTCTATCACCGATGACAAACTCGACCGACATCGATTGGACCGCACGCCAGACTGCCCCCTCGTTGGTTGCAACAGGACCGGTCGGTACCGCAGGATCGACTCCTCGAGAAGTCTCAGCGTGAGTTCGTCGCACCGAGTGGGTGATCGCGAACTCGAACAGTCACCACGGTTGGCCTCGCTCCACCGGCCACCATGCTTTTCCTCGAACAATTCTAATGGTCGGAGGTTGTGGAGTGGTCGATCCGATGGGGCGGCACGAGTGGTACATCCGCACCGTGATCTCGCTGCCGGAGATGGAGGCGCATGCTCGAAGTCCGCTCTGCGCCGACGGCCGGCTCCGCACCCCGACCGATCAGATCTTCGGGTGGCAAGTCGAATGCAGTTGCGGACAATGGCGTGGGAAGCTGTGGCAGCGCGCGGCTCGACCGCTCGATCACAACGTCCCCGAACGCGTCCTGTTCAGCGCGGACGGGGAGCTGTCGCCCGCGTCACGGCAGGCGGTGCTGGCGGACTGGGACGGCCACGTTCATCGCGTCTGGACAGTCATGCCGGTTCGCCTCGCGCACGAGTTTCTGCTCGAAGCTCAGCTTCGCCTGACCGAAGCGGTCCGATTCGCTCGCAGCACCGATGCTTCCTGGGATGACATCGGCTCCGCCGCAGGCGGCATCGCCGGACCAACTGCACGCGAGCTCTGGGAGGGTGTTTCCGCACCGGAGCCGCAGGTCATTGGTTCTCTCGACGACCAATGGAGGATCTGAAGGACTTGCTGCAGCCGCAGAATAGAGCAAAAGACCCAGCCTCTTTTGATCTCGCAGGGTCGTACGGCAGGACAGTGGCGTCCGTTCCAAATCTAGAAGTTAGCTATTCTTCACAGGCGCGTGCTCGGATTTCTGAGGTGCCTGTTCAGGAGATCATCGTGCATGTTGACACAATTCTGAATCTCGCGGCTCGAAAAGTGAGCATGGCCGGGTTGTCGCCGAACGAACTCGCGTGGTGACTCCGACGATGGTGCACAATCCCGGTTTACGGATACCTCCCCAGTACGGTCCGTTTCTGTCACCGCAGGATCTGCTGCGTGCGGTCAGTGGATCCGCCGACAGTGATTGCCCGCTGGCGCAGTGGGCGGGAACGCTGGGTTCGTTGTATCGAGCGTGGCTCGGTGATCCGTCGGCCGAGACGATTCGCCGGCAAGTCGCGGGGGTTGTCCACGAGATCGATGCGTGGATCGCCGCGCAGTTGCCCCGGCCGCGGGCCGGGACGCCTCGGGGAACCGATTCGGTGGGTGGGGTGATCGCGCGGGTCGCGGAAGCCTCGGCGTGCGCGCATTGGGCCCTGCATCATATGGAGGATGCCGTCCAGCGGCACCGGGCCTGGGATCACCTCGCGGAGATGCGTGAGGGTTATGAGGATCTGGTGTTGCTGGCACTGGGTGGCTTGATCAGATTGCCCAAGTCCTGGCCCGGAATCAGCTGGCTGGCCGGCGCCACGACGAAGTAGCCTGGACAGGTCGCATTGCGCCTCGACAGCCCGTCGAGCAGGCGAATGTGCGTCGGTGAGTCCGGCGGAATCGCCTGGGGGACTGTCGACTTCGTCGAAGCTGGTTCGCGAGAGCCCGGCCCCGCCGCACTGATGCGAGATGGGGCCGGGCTCTGACCCGACCGCTACTTCACGAAGTTGCGGACGCCCTCGAAAACCGTCGCCGACGACAGCAGCGAGATATGGCCGATGCACAGCGTCTGGGTGTTGGTGGCACCGCTGAGAATGGTGCTCGTATCGGGGTTGATGATTTCGTCGCACGGTGACCACCAGGTGCCGTAGTTCACCTGTCCCGGGGTTTCGTCGCCGCTGTTGAGTTCGGCCAGGAATGCCGAGCCGGGCCGCATCTCCACGCACGAGTCGTCATAGCATCCGTCGGCAACTTCGGTGCCGTGATTGGGGCCGCCGATGGAGACCCAGTCGTCGACGAAACTCAGGCCGTCGAGCTTCTTCAGGTACCAGCGGCTATTGAGGCCACCCATCGAGTGGGTGATGATGTCGACTTTGGCGGCACCGGTTTTCGCGCGCAGTGCATCGACTTGCGTTTTCACCTCCAGCGCGATGTTCTCGTTCGATTGGGAGGTGTCGTAGCTGAATCGTGCCAGCTCGTCGATGGAGTATCCCGCCGCCAGGAACCGGCCTCGCATGTAATCCCAGTTCGACGCCGATCCCTGCCAGCCGTGGACGAAAAGAATCGGATCCCGCTCTGCGGCCGCAGCGGCCTGTGGCGTGGCGATGCCAATTGAAGCGATAGCGGTCGCGGCCAGGGTGATTGCGGCCGTCGCGACACGACGCACGATCGATGTGTTGTGCATGAAAATGACTCCGATCTGCTCGCGGCACTGCGAGCAGACAGAAGATACTTCGCGAGGACTCATCCCGTGCACTGTGAAATTTAATTGTTCAACTTGCCGCCGTATTCTTGGAATTATCGCGGCACCGAAGAGGCATAGGGAAAGTGGCGTCGAACCGCCTGGTCGAGTGGCGCAGTCGGGTGGTCGCGGCTGACGAGGGGAGCTGGGCATCTCCCTGATCGACTGTGCCGCAGCATGATTCACTGATCGAGTGGAAGTGGCTGCACTGTGTGCGGCAGTCTCCTTGTTCGCTTGTCGCACATGCGGGGGACTGATGTGTCACGAGCCGTCTTCGATGGTGTCCGCGGCGGTGACATCGTCGTTCGGCCTGGCAAGATTCTGACCGGCCGTGGGGCCTTCGAGGATGCGGATGGTCAGTGCCGCTGCCAGGGTTCGGCCTTCGCGGGGCTGCGTCGGGTCCAGACCGGTGAGTTCGGTGATCCGGTTGAGCCGGTAGGTGAAGGTGTTCGGATGCACGAACAATTCCCGTGCGGCTGCTTGCCGGTCGGCGCCGTGCTGCAGGTGCGCCTGCAGGGCGGCGATCAGGTGCGGGTGTCCGGCCACGGGCTCCAGTAGCTCGATCAGGCGTTGTTTGGCCCGGCCGGGCCGGGTGATCTGAAGCTCGAGCAGGAGATCGTCGAGACGGTAGCAAGCGGGCGGGCGGCCCCTGAGCCGGGCGAACAAGGCGAGTTCGCGGGCATCGGCGACGGCGGAAGGGATCTCCTCGAGAGCCACGCCAGGCAGGAGTCCGAGATAGGGTCTGGCATCCAGTGTCGAGCGCAGCCTCTCGGCGAGCTGATCAAACCGATCCGGGGCGATCGCGGTGTCGGCGAGCAACGCGATCCCTGTGCTGCCGTCGAACTGGAACAGGACGGTCGAGGTGGAGAGGTCGTCGAGACCGCGGGCGATGACCTGTTCGCGGCGCCGGGCAACGAGTTCGGGGACATCGGGGGCAGCAGTGGCGTCCAGGTCGATCGCGAGCACGGTGTAGGAGCCTGCCAGCGAGATCCCGGCCTTCGCCGCATGGCCTTGTGCCGGGGAACCTGACAGCAACGCGGCCAGCAACTCCCGTCGCGCACCCCGGTCGCGCCCGAACGTCTCCCGCTCGACCACAGAATAGGACTCGGCCGCGATGATGACGATATGCCCGGTCACCTCGAGCAGTCGCTGCTCGATGTCGGCGAGCTCGGACCTCTGCTCGGGCGTGGTGGCCAGGGCGGTTGCCCCTGACACCGCTGCCCGCGCCGTTGCGTGCACCAGTTCCAGCAGAGCCGACAGGGGGAGCCGGTGCTCGGCGTGACGCTCGGCCAGTGGTGCTATCGCCCGCGCGATGTCGGTGCGACCGAGCGATCGCTCCGTGCTCATTGCGTCGAGAAGCACCCGCGCGCATGTGCTGATCGTGGGCGCGTACTCGGCCTTGACATACTGCTCAGGTAAGCCTGCGGCCTCGCTCGCAGTTCGCACGCTCTGTTGTATCTGCTGAGCGACAGCAGAGCGGCGCTGCGACAGCAGCACCCGCAATGCCGGCGGCTGCCTAGTGCCCTCATCCACAGACATCGCCCCATTGTTGTCGGTTGCGGTCCGGCTGTGAAGTCACGGGCGGCCTCGAAAACGATCAGCGATGACGCGCCCGTGCGGGTCGGTGATTTGAACCTGGCGTCCGAGGCCGTTGCGGATGATGGTGGTTGTTGCGCCGAAGGGGTCGGTGCCGGGTGGGTCGACCTCGAGCTCGCTGACATCGAGCGCTTCGCGGCTGGTCGCCAGGATCCGCAGGCGCGGACAGGCGCCCAGCAGTGTTTCTCCGGACAGCATGCGGGGCGGCCAGGTGACTGTCGTCATAGCTTGCCCTCCGCACGGGGCCGCTATTGTGTTAGTGACTAACAGTTGTTAGTGGATAACACTTACCTCGCGCGGGGTCGTCGACGCGACGACCGAGAATCGGAGGATTTGCGATGGCGTCATGGCTGTACCGGCTCGGCCGGTTCTCGTTCCGGCACAAGTGGCGGGTGATCGCCGCCTGGGTGATCGCCGCGATCGCGGTGGCCGGGTTGGTCGGTGCGCTGAATCCGAAGTTCGCCAAGGATTTCGACCTGCCGGGAACCGATTCGGGTACGGCGACGACTCAGGTGGAGAAGTATTTCCCGGAGGTCATGCAGCAGCAGATGCGTGCCTCGACGAGCGTCCTGATCGCGGCTGAGGACGGCATCGCCAACCACACGGCGCAGATCGACGCGCTGGTGGCGGATCTGCGAACACTGCCGGATCTGACCGATCCGGCGACCGTGGTCGATCCGGCGCTGGTGGCACAGGCCGATCCCGTGATGGCAGCGTCGGTCGTGGGCGACGACGGCAAGGTCGGGCTGATCCAGGTTCGCCAGAACACCGAGATCATGGACCTGAAGGTGGACCAGAAACACCACCTTCAGGACATTCTCGCCCAGCACAACGGCGACGGGCTCCAGGTGGAGGCCACCGGTTCGCTGATGCAGGTGATGGAGCCGCCAGGCAAGGCCGAGATGATCGGCTTCGCGCTCGCCTTCGTCGTCATGATCGTGGCTTTCGGAGCGCTGATCGCCGCGTTCATCCCGCTGGTGACCGCCGTGGTCGGGGTGCTGATCACGATCCTGCTCGTCACGTTGAGCGCGGAGTTCATCAGCGTCAACGAGAGCGCGACCGGCATCGTGACGATGCTGGGCATCGCGGTATCCATCGACTACGCGTTGTTCATCGTGTCCAGGTACCGCAGTGAGCTGTCGCGTGGCGGCGAACGCGCCGAGGCTGCAGGGCGTGCGGTCGGTACCGCCGGTTCAGCGGTGGTCTTCGCCGGGCTGACAGTGATCATCGCGGTGGTCGCGTTGACGGTGATCGGTATCCCGTTGATCTCGCAGATGGGTATCGGCGCCGCGGTCGCGGTGGCGATCGCGGTGTTCGCCGCGTTGACGCTGATTCCGGCGATTCTCGGTGCGGTGGGGCGCTTCGCGTTCCTGCCGCGCGTGCCCTGGATCAAGCACGCGGAGCAATCCGGGACCGCCGACACCAACGGGGTGAAGTTCGGGCGGATGGTGGTGCGCCGACCGGTGCCGTTCATCATCGCGGGCCTTGCGATCCTCACGCTGGTGGCACTGCCGATGAGCAAGCTCGAGCTGGCGTTGACGACGAGCACCCCGGACGAAACGCGCGCGATGACGTTGCTGCAGCGCGGATTCGGGCAGGGCATCAACGGCCCCTTGCTGGTCATGGTGCACAGTGACGACGGCGACGTGAGCGCGGCGGCCGAGGCGAGCGTGGCCCACATCAAGACCCTGCCCGATGTCGCCAACGCCGACACCCTGATGTGGACCGGCAACAAGGCCGCGCAGCCGTCGCAGGTCTCGGACACCGCGTTGATCATGGTGATCCCGACCAGCGCTCCCGCGGACGAAGCGACCCACGATCTCATGGAGCGGATTCGCGACTACGCCCCTGTCGCCGAGACTGCCGGCGCGCAACTGCATGTCGGCGGCCAGACCGCGATCATGTCGGACCTGTCGGCCAAACTCGATCGAGCGTTGCTGCCGTACCTGATCGTCGTCGTCGGGCTGGCGTTCCTGATCATGATCGGGGTGTTCCGATCGATCTGGGTTCCCCTGGTCGGCACCCTCGGCTTCATCTTCTCGGTGCTGGCCACCTTCGGTGCCACGGTCGCGATCTTCCAGGAGGGCGCTTTCGGCCTCATCGAACAGACCCAGCCGATTGTGTCGTTCCTGCCGATCTTCCTCATCGGCGTGGTTTTCGGGCTCGCGATGGACTATCAGGTGTTCCTGATGACCCGCATGCGGGAGGAGTACATCCACGGCATGACGGCAAAGGACGCCATCATTTCGGGTTACCGGCACGGGGCGCGGGTGGTGACCTCGGCCGCGATCATCATGGTCAGCGTCTTCGCTGCGTTCATGCTCGCTCCCGACACCATGATGAAGATGCTGGGCTTCGCGCTGGCGATCGCGGTGTTCTTCGATGCCTTCATCATTCGCATGATGGTGGTGCCTGCCGTCATCGCGATCCTCGGCGACCGCGCCTGGGGTCTGCCGAAGTGGCTCGATAAGCTCGTGCCGAACTTCGACATCGAAGGTGGAGCCGTCCGCGACCGCGGCGTACCCGCGGACACCGGCGCTCCCGTCGCTGCCGAACTCGTCGAAGCGAGGAGTTGACCCGGCACAGCCGATGAAGGAGCCGAGATGACGAACGCGATTGCCCCGGGCGAGAGCCCGGGGCGTCGGGTCGGGTTGCGCGAGAAGCAGAAGATGCGCACCCGCACCGCGATCCGGGAGGCCGCGATGCGCCTGTTCGAGCAGCAGGGCTATACAGCCACCACTGTCGAGCAGATCGCGAAAGAGGCCGACGTCTCCCACACCACGTTCTTCCGCTACTTCACCTCGAAGGAGCAGGTCGTCATCAACGACGACCTCGCCGAGGAACGGGAAGCCGCGATCGCCGCGCTGCCCCAGGGGCTCGATCATTTCGATCTGCTCCGCGCGATAATCCATGAGCTCTATCGGCTCGCCCTCGAGAATCCGTGGGCATCCAGCCCCGAGCGGATGAAACTGATCCACGCCGAACCGGCCTTGCGGATGGCGTATCAGATCGAATCCGATCGGGCGATCTCCGAAGCCAACGAGTTCTTCGCCGGCTATCTCGGCGTCGCACCGGACAGTCTCCGGCTCCGGGTGTTCATCGCGGCGGCGGGTGGGGTCATGTTCCATATCGCCAACAGCACCGTGGATCCCCGCGACGACCAGGCATTCGCCTCGGTGCTCGAGGCGGTCGATCTGCTCGAGCAAGGACTGCCGCTGTAGCGGTGGTGGACGGTGATCAGCTGATCGCCGCCGGCATGTGTGAGAGTCGTCTACTTCGGCCCGGCAATCCGGAAAAATTAGAACGCGTTCTAGTAGGGTTCGGCTATGGAACGACTCACTGGATTGGATGCCAGTTTCCTCTATCTGGAGACCGATACCCAGCATCTACACGTCTGTGCACTGCTGATTCTCGACCCGGCCGACGGGCCGTACTCGTTCGCGAATCTCCGCGACGAACTGCGCAGGCGATTGCCTCTCATCCCGCATATGCGCCGCCGGGTTCACCCGGTGCCATTCAACCTCGACCATCCGCTCTGGGTCGACGACACCGACTTCGACATCGACAACCACATCCGGCGCGTCGACCTGCCGGAGCCGGGCGGTCAAGCCGGTCTGGCCGCGCTGATCGGTGACATCGCGAGCCGGCCGATGGATCAGAGCCGGCCGCTGTGGGAGATGTCGGTGGTGGAGGGGCTCGACGACGGCAAGGTGGCGGTTGTCTGCAAGTACCACCATTCGGCCGTCGACGGCATCACCGGCACGAACATGATGATGCACCTGTGCGATCTGGAGCCGGGGCTCGGTCGCCCGGAACCCGAACCGTGGCAACCGGAACCGGTGCCCGGCGATCTCGAGCTCATCGCGCGTGCCGCGGTCCGGTTTCCCGCCAGGGCCGGGATGCTCGGCATGGTTCCCAAAACCCTCGGCATGGTCGCGGGTTTCGCGCAACGGCGGCGGAACAATCAAGCGGGGATGGCGCTTCCGTTCTC
This sequence comes from Nocardia sp. NPDC060259, assembly GCF_042728775.1. Classification (NCBI taxonomy): domain Bacteria; kingdom Bacillati; phylum Actinomycetota; class Actinomycetes; order Mycobacteriales; family Nocardiaceae; genus Nocardia; species Nocardia sp. NPDC060259. Next base: position 111,582 of record NZ_JBHXAY010000001.1, on the reverse strand, counting down.
CGCGCCACGCACGCCGTTCAATCAGGCCGTCACCGGGACGCGGTCGGTCTCGTTCACCAAGACGGACCTGGGCGTGATCAAGGAGATCAAGGCCGCGTTCGGGGTGAAGGTGAACGATGTCGTGCTGACCGTGGTCGGCGGCGTGCTGCGCCGCTACCTGGCGGATCGGGGCGAGCTGCCCGATCGCTCCCTGGTCGCCTCGGTGCCGGTTTCTGTGCACGAATCCACCCGGCACGCAGAGGGAATCAACAAGGTCTCGACCCTGTTCTGCCGCCTCGGTACCGATATTGCCGATCCGGTCGAGCGGCTGGAGGCGCTGGCCGTCGCCAACCGCGACGCCAAGGCCGAACATGATCTGATCGGCGCCGACTTCCTCCAGGATTGGTCGAAGTATGCCCCGCCCAACACCTTTCGTCTCGCCTCCCGCGTCTATTCGTCGCTGAAGCTGGCCGAACGGCACCCGGTGGTGCACAACCTGGTGGTCTCGAATGTGCCCGGTCCGCCGATGCCGCTGTACTTCCTCGGTGTCCGGGTGGACGGCATGTACCCGTTCGGTCCGGTCTTCCATGGCGCCGGGCTCACCGTCACCGTGCTGTCGAACTGCGGTGACCTGGATTTCGGGTTCATCGCCTGCCGTGACCTGGTTCCCGATGTCGACGCGCTGGCCGATGCGGTGCCCGCCGTGATCGACGAACTGCTGACCGCGGCACGCGCTCGGGGCTGATCGCCCACTTTCGAAAGTCCGCCCTGTTCGCCATCGGCGTCGAACAGGGTCGTCGACTACAGCCGCGCGGCCACCGCCCGGCACGCGTCGGCCAGCGCCGGCACGAACCGGTCCGGCGCGACAGCACACGCCGCATGACCCGCCGCGACCGGATGAACGCTCGACCCGGGAACCGCGGCCGCGAGTTCGATCTGCCGGTACACCGGGATCGCCCGGTCCTTGGTCGTGATGACCACCGCGGTCGGCACCCGCAGCTCCGGCAGCCACGCGGTAGCGTCGAACGTCCCGATCTCGGCCAGCACGGGCGCCAGCGCCCATCCGCTCGTACTGCGGAATTCGCCTACCGCCCACCGCCGTAGCTGACCCGGCACCAGGGCGGGCGGCAGTTCCGGCAGGCCGCGCGTCAGCCGCCTGGCCCGCCGATACGGATAGTCGCCCATCGCCTCGGCGACGGTGGCGAAACCGCGATGGAACGCCCGCTCACGCCGCTTCTCCTGGAAGCGATACGGAGTCGCGCACAGCACCAGCCCGGCGACCCGGTCCGGATGCCGGTGGGCGGTGAGCAAAGAGACGATGCCGCCGAGGGAATAGCCAACGCAGACAAAGCGATCCAGGCCGAGCGCGTCGGCGACCGCGACCACATCGTCGGCACAGTCGTCGAGCCGGAACCGCGCCGATTGGATCCCGCGCCCGTGCCAGCGCTGATCGAACAGCACCACGCGATACCGCGCGCTGAGGGTCTCCAGTGCCGGAAACCAGTTCAGGGCCGCCGTGCAGGCGGTGCCGTGCAGCAGTATCAGCACGGGTGCGCCGACTGGTCCCGGGATGTCCACGACATAGGTCTGGCCACGCCCCGGAAGCTCGAGCATCCGTCCACCGGGAATCTCGTCGACGGCGGGCACGACGAAAGGCCCCGTCCGCACTGGTCGCGCAGCTCCCACGAAGACCTCCTCGGACATTTCTAGAACTCGTTCTATTTGATGATGCCATATCGGCGCGTGCGCTCCGGATACCTCACCTGGCCGATCGCCCGGCCACCTGCTCGATTGCGTGGAGCCACCCCGCGTTGTCCTCGACGACATCGGCGAATGTCCGACGGCCGAGATTCACGTCGTGGATGCGCCACCCGCCGCGCGGCGGAACCGCGTCGCGAGGCGATCGAAGGCCACCGCGAGCTCGTCTCCGTCGATCACCTCGATGTCGACGTCGAGCTGTGTCAGCCACAGCGCGAGCCGGTCCGGATCGTTGGAACCCAGCTCGACATGGCACGTGGACTCGTCGACCACCTCGATATCGACCGGGATCCGGATCTTCGCGGCGACCTCGGCGGCGGGAGCATGCACGAGTACCCGCGCGCGGTAGGTCCAGGCTGCCTTGCTGACGCGTCCGACGACATACTCGACGACATCGTCCGCAGGGATCACACGCGGCTGGAACCGCGCACCCGTCGGTGCTTGCGCAACCATGCGGTCGACACGAAAGACCCGCCAGGCGTCACGGTCGAGATCCCACGCGAGCAGGTACCAGAGCGGCCCCCAGCTAACCAGCCGTTGCGGTTCGGTGTGGCGGGCTCCTGCACTGCCCCCGGGCTTCGTGTATCCGAACCGGAGCCGTTCGTGGCCGCGGATCGCGGCAGCGACCGCGCCGAGAACCGAGAGGTCAAGCGGCGGCTCCGCCCCTGGAACGACGCTCGTCGCCTCGCGTACCGCCTCGACGCGCCGACGCAGGCGCGAGGGCAGCACTTGCTCCAGCTTCGCGAGCGCGGTCAGCGATGTCTCTTCGACTCCGAGCCTTTGGGTCGCGACCACACCCAGTCCGACCGCGACGGCGACGGCCTCGTCGTCGTCGAGCAGCAGTGGCGGCATCGCCGTCCCCGCGACCAGTCGGTACCCGCCAGCGACGCCGGGCCGCGCGTCCACGGGATAGCCGAGCGACCGCAGCTTGCCGATATCGGCGCGCACCGTCCGCGTGCTCACATCGAGCCGGCCGGCGAGCTCGGAGCTCGTCCAGTCCCGCTTGAGCTGGAGCAACGACAGCAGCTCGAGCAGGCGGGCCGAGGTCTCCAACATGTTCTCGATCATTTCAGCAATTGCGGAAGCTATCCTGCCGCATTACCCGGGAATGTGGGTGTCATGAACAACAACAACGCACTCACACCCTTCCGCATCGACATCCCGCAGGCCGACGTCGACGACCTTCGCCACCGGCTGACACACACGCGCTGGCCGATGCCAGTGCCGGGCCGAGACGATCGCACCGACTTCAGCCGGGGCATCCCGCTCGCATACCTGAAGGAGCTCGCCGAGTACTGGCGCGACGGGTTCGACTGGCGTGCGCAGGAGGCGAAACTCAACGAGTACGAACAGCTCACGACGGTCGTCGACGGCCAGACGTTCCACATCGTTCACGCGCGATCGGCGAACCCGGAGGCCACCCCGCTGATCCTCAACCACGGCTGGCCGGGCTCGTTCGTCGAGTACCAGCGTCTCATCCCGCTGCTGACCGACGAGTTCCACGTGGTCATCCCGTCGCTGCCCGGCTTCGGGTTCTCGACCCCGTTGTCGGGGACCGGCTGGGAGCTGGCACGGACGACGGAGTCCTACGCCGAGATCATGACGCGGCTGGGCTACGAGAGGTTCGCGGCCCACGGCTCCGACATCGGCTCGGGCATCACCGGGCTCCTCGCGGCGCGTTACCCGGAGCGCGTCATCGGCACGCACACCGGCGCCGACCCCAAGTGGCTCGGGTTGGTCGGCGACAAGTTCCCTTACCCTGACGGTCTGTCCGATGACGAGATCGCCCAGATCGAGGCAGTGCGCACCGAGGACGCGGCCGAGCGCGGGTATCTCGAGATGCAGAACCACCGTCCCGACACGATCGGCGCTGCGCTCACCGACTCGCCGGTCGGTCAGCTCGCGTGGATCGCCGAGAAGTTCAAGACCAGGGCGGGCGGCGACTACCGGACGCCGGACGAGTCGGTCGACCGCGACCAGCTCCTCACCAACATCAGCCTGTACTGGTTCACTCGCAGCGGCGCATCCAGCGCGCAGTTCTACTACGAGGGCGAGCACTCCGGATTCGACTGGGACATGGCCTCCAGCGTGCCGTCCGGATGGGCCGTGTTCGACACCCACCCGCTCATGCGCCGCGCGCTGGACCCGTGGAAGGCGATCGGCCACTGGAGCGAGTTCACCGAGGGCGGCCACTTCCCGGCAATGGAGGTGACGGAGCTGCTCGCGGACGACATCCGCACCTTCTTCCGCGGCATTTCCTGACCCCGCGTCAGGACCGGCCGGCCACGAAGACCCCATTCGAGGCCGGCCGGTCCGGCGCGTCCAGGATCTCGTCGAACCGCAGGGTCGAGACCGAGGTGACTGCCTCGCCGCCGGGCCGGAGCGCTCCCTTGGCCGCCGCGAGCGTCTCTGCCCGTTCGGCGTCGGTGCGGAGCACCTGCGCGACGTCGCCACCGACGTCTGAACTGGATCACACAGCGCTGACCGAAACATGTCGGCGAACCCGGCTGGACCGCAGCGCCCCGGCTCGGCCTTCAAGACAGGCGGGGACCACACCCGCACGTGAATCTTCAGCCCAGATATGGCGTGCGTCGCCCCTCCATGTAGTGAGTCAGCCTGAGTCGCTGCGTGTGGTGCATGTCGAGGCTGTCCAGTTCGGCAGGGGGCACGAACCGTAGTTCGGTGGACTCGTCGGAGATGGCGAGGTCGCCGCCGGTGACACGGGCTAGGAAGCATACGTTGAACTGGCGTCGGACCTCGCCATCGCTGTAGGCGATCACGTGGCGTGGATCGGTGTAAGTACCGACGAGCCCGGTGATCTCGATGTCGAGGCCAGTTTCTTCTTTGACCTCGCGCACCGCGCAGCCTGGGAGGCTGTCGGTCATCTCCATGCCGCCCCCGGGTAGTGCCCACAGGCCGCTGTCGGCGCGCCGCTGAAGCAGGATGCGGCCGTTGTCGTCGCACACGACGGCAGACGCCGCGACGACAAGACTGTTCGGCTCTGGTGCGGCGGGGTCGTCGTAGAACTCGGTGCGCGCCATCGGCTCAGCCTTTCACCGGTCGGCCAGTTTGCCAGACCGCGTCGAAACTGTCGGTGTAGGTGTCGAACAGGCCACCGTCGAGGGTACGGCGCAGGTGCCAGACGGGCGCACCGTAGGCGTTCACGCCCCACACGTGGGCATTGACATACATTTCGTCGTCGGCGCGGAAGATGCTGTTGTAGAGCGTCGTTTCGTGGGTCCGCAGCTCGATGCCCGGCGTTGCTTGTAATGCCCGGTAATGCATCAGGGCCAGACGGCAGCGGGATTCGATACCGTGCCCGAATTTCTCTTCCCTGCCCCGTTGTTGGACGTTGGCGCTGTCAGCGTCACCCACGGTGATCCATGAGGCTGGATCGTCGTGTCGGGTACTGAGCACGAGCCGGGCACCGTCCCGGCGGCACGGTTGGCAGTCGTCGACGCGATGCGCGATGTCGTCCGGGCCGACCGACCCCGGGTCGTCGGCTGGCTCAACAGCTGGCACCCCGTCGACGAGACCGGACACCTCGGATCCGCATTCGCTGTCGGGCCGCACCCCGGCCACGACCTGTACTCCGACATAGCGGGCGCGCTGGCCGCGGTCGCAGTACTGACGGCGCCTGGCCCGTTAGCGCTCGACGTGGTCGGAGTCGACGCGCTCTTCACGCCCGCGCTGCAGCGCCTCCTCGGGGTTGCCGAGCGCTTCGCCCGCGACAGCGGTGCGACGGCTGTCGACGTCGCTCACATCGAGATCGCGCTCGACCAGCGTCGAACGGAAGGGGACTCCTGATGGGCACCATGACCCTGACCACCGCGCTACAGATCGCCGCCGGGGAAAGTGTCCCATTCACCGCTCAGCTTGGCTTCCCTGGAGGTCGGGGTGTGTGCGAGCATTCCGCGATGGCTGGTGGAACTGATAATTGGCCGGTCGTCGACCTGGCCGACCTTCTGGAAGTGCTTGATCTCGCCGAGGTCGCGCCCGGACGATTTCGGGCGAGGAACGTGACTTCGACGTTGCCGACTACGTTGGGCAGTCAGACGCTGGCGCAGGCGGTCGTGGCGGCCGAGCGCATGGTGCCACACATGACGGTGCAGTCGCTGCACGGTGTGTTCCCGCGCGGTGGGGACGCCGATCGTGAGGTCGAGGTGGACGTCGAGGTCGTCCAGTCGGGGCGGGCGCTGGCCACCGTGCAGGTGTCGTTCCGGCAGGACGGGCGCGAGCACGCGCGGGTGCTGGCGATGCTTAGTGTCGACGAACCGGACTTCCTCGCACACCATGCCGCACTGCCGCCCGAGGTGCCGGGTCCGGAGGACTGCGCCGACCTGCCGTGTGCCCTGTTGCCGTGGGAGGTCCGGACGCCCGGTGGGGCGGACGCGCTGGCGCTCGACCTCGCGGGCCCACCATCGCTGGATGTGTGGATGCGCTGCGACAAGGCTCCCGATCTGCCTGTGGTCTCGCGGGCGCTGTTAGCCCATGGCAGTGAAGGCTTTCTGGGCCCGGTCGCCCTGCGCCCGTACCCGCAGTCCGAGATCGTGCAGCGCGGTGGTCGGGGGAAGTCGGCCATGCTCACCCAGACCGTCACCTTCCATCGGCCGTTCACCGTGCACGACTGGCTGCTGTTGCGCTGCGAGAGTCCTTTCGCGGGCGCGGGCCGCATGTATTCTCGGATTCAGATATTCACGCGCGCAGGAGAATTGGTGGCTTCGGCGGATGCGCAGGGCCTTATGCGCGCGCACGGATATCCAAGCAACGCCTTGCACTCCACGGGAGGGGCGACACACGGCTCTATTCACCCGCGCCACGGTTTCATGAACTCCTGATCACTCACCCGGACCGGTGCCAAGTTGACGGTGATGACTGCTGGGAACGTTCACGTCTGGTCCGCCGTGCGCGGCCAGTCTGATCGGATCACCCAAACACGAGTAGCCGCCTACTCGACACTGTGACTTCCGATTGAGGGACAGTCGAGAGGAGATCGGACAGCAGCAACGAGAAGTATCGCCTCCGGAACAACTGGAGCCTGCCATTTGCGGCTGGTCACGGCGGAAAGGTCGTCGCGGACATGACTGAAGACGAGCGCCATCGGTGGGCCATGGACAGGCTTCCATTCCCCTACGCCGAGGCATTGCGGCTATACGAGGCGGGAATCACCGACGAGGTCATCGCTGAGGTGCTGGGAGTCGACATCAATGCGGTGGACTCGGTGCTCGATATGGCCGCGCGGAAGCTGGCTGTGATCCGTGATCGAGATGGTGGGTGAGGTTTTGCCGGGGCCCGAACAGTTTCCGAAGCCTGCCGGGACTGACTACCCTGAAATGATGGTGGCGGGGTGGTCACTGACCGGGCGAGCCGAGGAAATCGCCAAGCTGTGGGAAGCCACCGCTCCGAACACACCCGGCTGTGTCGTGGCGGGTTCTGCCGGTGTCGGGAAGACCAGACTGGCCACCGAGATCGCGTCGCGGTGGCGTTCCGAAGGCCGACCGTGCAGGTTCTTTGTTGCTACCCGGTCAGCCCAGTCGGTGCCGCTTGGCGCGTTTGCCGAGGTCAGCGAAAACTTCGGCACCGATCCGTTGCGCCGGGTCCAGGCAATGGTCGAGGCCCTGACCACGATGACAGCGGTAGGACCCGGTCTGCTGGTCATCGATGATGCCAACCTGCTCGACGAGCAATCGGCATTGGTGGTGCACCAGATCGTTCGATCAGCAAAGGCGTCGGTGCTGCTGACGCTTCGCCATGGTGAACTCGCCCCGGACGCGTTGTCGGGGCTGTGGAAGGACCAGTTGCTGCTACGTCTGGACCTTCAGCCGCTCTCGCAGCTCGAGACCACCGATCTGCTGACCCAAGCCTTGGGCGGTCGGGTCGAGTCCTCGACTGCTGCCAGAATGTGGCGGTTTACCCGCGGAAACGTGCTCCACCTTCGGTATCTCGTCGAAGGCGAGCTGGCGAGCGGCCTGCTTACCTGCCGTCACGGGGTCTGGGTGTGGGACGGAAGGCCGTCCGTTTCGCCGCCCTTGGCCGAACTCGTCGCTGCCAGTATCGCGCGCCAACCACAGATGGTTTTGGGCGTGCTGGACGTGTTGTCCGTCGTCGATCCGATCGAGATCGACGTGCTGACCGCGGTGTGTGATCCACAGGCGGTCGAAACCGCGATCGCGGCCGGGTTGATCACCATCGACCGCGGCAGCAGCGCGGCATCGGTCAGACTGGTCCATCCGTTGCTGGGTGAAGTGCGGCGAGCAGCGAGCTTGCCGGCACGGCTGCGGGCGCTGCGGGGCAGTGTTGTGCAGGAGCTGCAAATCCGGAACGACGACTGTGGGCCAGTCGAAAAGGTCCGACGCGCGGTGCTGATGTGCGAGTCCGACCTCACTGCCGATCCAGCCGTGCTTATCGAGGCCGCCCACGCCGCGTTGCGATTGTCCGACCCGGTCACTGCCGAGCGGCTTGCCCGCCACGCCGTCGCCGCCGGTGGTGGTTTCCGCGCGGACCTTGTCCACGTCAGCGGACTGATCGAGACGCAGCAGTTCCAGGAAGCGGTCGAGGTCGCCACTGCGCTCGAACGCAGGCCGCTGCCGCCACGTGTACACGTGCCCCTTGCGCTGGCCCGCATGGTTGCCGAAGCCACCTTGGCAGGCCGACGTGAGAGCGGACAGTTCTCCGCCATCGAGCACGATGCAACCGCTGCGGGATTGACCTGCCTGTACGACGCTTCGGTTGCTTTCACCGCGGCGTTCCACACAGACCCGGTCGCGGCGCTCGAATCAGGTCGCAAAGCACTGGGCACAACAGCGCCGATGGACAAAGGATTCGAGGTCCTGGCCGCGGTCGCCGTCACCGGTGGGACTGCGATGCTGGGTGCCTACACCGAGATGACGAGGGCAGCCGAACATGCGTACGAGCTGTGCCGTACTTCGGATAAGACTGCAACCTTGCATTTCCTGAACGGCTGCTTCCACCTGATGGGACTCTGCACCGCCGGCTATCTCGCCCAGGCCGACGAGCTCGTCGCGCGACTGACGCGCGAGCCGCTGGATTTCCCGCTGGCCTATTCCTATTGGTCACTCCTGGAGTCGATGGTCGCAACCGCCCGGGGCGACCTGGCGGCCGCGGTCCGCAAAGGACAGGAAGCACTCGCGGTGAGGTTGCCTTCCGAATCCACCTGGATACCCACTGCTGCGCTACTCCAGCAGATCATCGCCGTCTCCATGCAGGGAGACGCCACCTCGGCATCGTCTCTGCTCAGTGAATATCGACCTCCGGGGCCCGCTGCCGAGGCCTTGCGCCCACGTAACCATCACCTGTTGGCACGGGCGTGGGTGGCCGCCGCAACCGGTGTCACCAGCCGTGCCATCGCACTCGCTGTCGATGCCGCGGACATGGCACGGCGGCAACAATTCCTCGCTCACGAGGTCGTCTGTCGCCAAACCGCGGTCCAGTTCGGCGACAGACACCAGACCTCACGGCTCACCGAACTCCGTGCACTCGTCGAAGGACCGCGAGTGACGGTAGCTGCCGATCACGCCGAGGCCCTCGAGCGGGGCGACTCTCAGGGCTTGAAGGAAGCTGCCCGTCGCTATGACGAGTTCGGCGATCGTATTGCTGCTGCGGATGCTGCCGCGCAGGCCTCGCAACTGTTCCGGGCGCAAGCGTTTCGAGGTGCAGCCCTGACCACTGCAGCCGCTGCTCGACGATCAGCCTCGGTGACCAGTGCGGCCACGCCCGCCCTCCGCGCGTTGCACGGTCCGGCTCCCCTCACGGCCCGGCAGCGCGAAATCATCGCTCTGGTCGCCGTCGGCATGTCCAATCAGCAAATAGCCCGAGAGCTGGTCATGTCGGTCCGCACCGTGGAGGGCCACCTCTTGCGAGCGTGTCAACGGGCCGGAGTCAACAGTCGCAACGAACTCGCCCAGTTGCTCGAGCGCCCCCGATGACGAGCGGGTAGAGAGGCGTTCATCAACTTCTTTCGGGTTGTACGCGCCTGCTTCCATGGGTAGGTACTGGTGCTGATCGAGAGAGAACCGCGACAGCGTTGGGGACAGGCAACTTGCTGGTTCGGCTGCGGTCTGAATCGCTACTCACCGGTATGTCTGGCCGATTCTGGTGGTCCCGCGGGTGTGGCAGTGTCGTCGCGATGCGTTGATGCCAATAGCTGGGTTCAGATGCGCGCCAGCGGAATTCGCTGGGGCACAAGAATCTACCGTCCATTCGGGAAGGAACACTGTCTGTGGAGGACGCCCATGTCTCCCGTCGGCCCGCGCCGCAGTCGCCGTCGTACTCCGACCGGGGTGCCGGTTGCCCGGTGCAGGGGCTCGTCTTTGCGCCCGAGTTCGCTGCCGATCCGCACGGCAACTACCGCGCCATGCGCGAAAGGTACGGGGAGATAGCGCCGATCGAGTTGTCGCCGGGCGTCCCGGCCAGCCTGGTGCTGGGGTATCGGACCGCGGTACGAATCCTGCACGACCCCGACCACTTTCCCGCGGATCCGCGGGTGTGGCAGGACAGCATCCCGGAGGACTGCCCGGTGCGGCCGATGATGCAGTGGTATCCGAACGCGCTGCGCAACTCCGGACCGGTCCACGCTCGCTATCGGCAGGCCTACGTCGCCGCGATCGGCAGCATCGACCACCATGCCCTGCATGCGACCGTGGAACAGGTCGCTGTTCCGCTGATCAATTCGTTCTGTGGCACCGGCTCCGCGGACGTGTTGACGCAGTACGCTTTTCCGCTGGTCTTCGAGACGCTCAACCGGGTGGTCGGCTGCACTCCGGAGCTGGGACGGCGGGTCGCCACCGGGATGGCGGCGCTGTTCGACACCGTCAACGCGGCCTGGGGTATGGAGTACTTGTCCGCGGCGCTGATCGAGCTGATCACCCTGCGCCGCGACGCGCCGGGCGACGATCTGACCTCGCGGCTGGCTCACCATGCCGCGGGTCTCGACGACGAAGAGATGCTGTACAACCTGATCAGTTTCTACGGCGCGGGTATCGAGCCGATGCAGAACCTCATCAGCAATGCGCTGCTGCTCATTTTGACCGATTCCCGATTCGGTGGCGGGGTGATCGCGGGCAGCCTGTCCACGCGCGACGCGCTGGACGAGGTGTTGTTCCTCGACCCGCCGATGGCGAACTTCTGTATCACCTATCCGCGGCAGCCGGTCATGATCGACGATGTGTGGCTGCCCGCCAACCAGCCGGTGGTGATCAGTCTGTCCGCGTGCAACAACGACCCGGCGATCGCCCAGGGTGACCGCAACGGCAACCGATCCCACCTCGCCTGGGGTGCCGGTCCGCACGCCTGCCCGGCTCGATCGGTGGCCTATCAGATCGCGCAGGACGCGCTCGATCAATTGCTCGACGCGCTGCCGGACCTGACCCTGGCCGTACCGGCGGAAGAGATCGGCTGGCGGCCGGGACCGTTCCACCGGGCGATGACGACGCTACCGATCAGCTTCCCGCCGTCCGCGCCCCTGTTTGTCCCCTGAGTGGTCCGGCCGCGGGGTAAGTTGCCCACCATGCGGCCGAAACCGGCTGCGGCACTATCGATCACGGGCCGCGGTCCCTGATATGGAGGAGAATGTCATGGAACCGATCGTGCTGGATTCGACCGGCGCCGACATCCAAGGTGAGTCGGCACGCATTCAGCAGCGTGGTCCGGTGGCGTTGGTCGAGCTGCCCGGCGGCGTGCCCGCCTGGTCGGTGACCGATCAGGCGGTGCTCCGGAGCCTGCTCGCCGACCCCCGGGTGTCGAAAGATCCCAGACAGCACTGGATGTCGTTCATCAACGGCGAGATCACCGAGGCGTGGCCGCTGCTGCCGTGGGTGGCGGTGGACAACATGTTCACCGCCTACGGCGCCGATCACCGTCGGCTGCGCCGACTGGTCTCCCCGGCATTCAGCCATCGTCGCAGCATGGCGCTGCGTCCGCGGATCGCCGAGATCACCGAGAGCCTGCTCGACGCGCTGGCCGCCGTCCCGGCCGGTGAGCCGGTCGATCTGCGCACCGGCTTCGCCTACCCGGTTCCGATCCGGGTCATCACCGAGCTGCTCGGTGTGCCCGACGAGCTGGGGCCTGCGTTGCACAAGTGCGTCGACGGCTTCTTCGACGGCTCGTTCACCGCCGAACAGGCACAGGCCAACTACCTCGAAATGTACCGATTGGTCAGCGAACTCGTCGACTTCCGTCGCCGGAATCCCGGCGATGACGTCACCAGCGTGCTGATCGCCACCCGCGACGAGGACCACGACTCACCGCTGTCCGAGAAGGAGCTCGTCGACACGTTGATGCTGGTCATCAACGCCGGTCACGAGACAACGGTCAATTTGCTCGACCAGGCGATCGTCGCCCTGCTCACCCATCCCGAGCAGCGTGCCGCGGTGGCCGCGGGTGATGTGGCGTGGGCGGACGTGGTGGAGGAGACGCTGCGCTTCCAGGCGCCGGTGGCGCACCTGCCCCTGCGGTACGCGGTCGAGGACATCGATATCGCCGGCGGGTATCGGATCGGCAAGGGCGAGGCCATCCTGGCCTCCTACGCCGGTGCCAGCCGTGACCCGAAAGTGCACGGCGCCGGCACCGCCGAGTTCGACCCCACCCGTGCCACCCGCGAGCAGCACCTCGCCTTCGGCCACGGTGCGCACCACTGCATCGGCGCATCGCTGGCCCGCCTCGAGGCCGCCGTTGCGCTGCCTGCGCTGTTCGACCGGTTCCCGGAATTGAGACTTGCCACGAGCCCGGACGAGTTGGCGCCGGTGCAGAGTTTCATCTCCAACGGGCACACCAGTATTCCGGTGTATCTGCACGCAAACTAGGTCGAACTCGCCGCCTCCGCGCATTCCTGCCGGAGGCGGCACCTTCGCTGTGAATACCAAACGAGTCATGGGGTAGTCGACTACGCGTGACGAACCCGCGTTCGAAGGCGCAGGCTGACGAGAGCACAACACCATCTGGAGGTGCACTCATGACATCGACCACGACGCCGGCTCCCCGCACGGAACCTCCCACGTCGCAGATCCGCTACTCACCGGGTTTCCCCGCCGAGCACCGCCGTTACGTGGAGAAATCGATCGAAAGCATGATCGAACGTTCCTCCGCGGAGACCGCGCGCATGCGCGCCGACGCCGCCGAACGGACCGCGATCTCGCAGGCGCTCTACGCCCCCCTGATACGACTGGCGCAACAGGATCCGGATACAGCGGGCATACTGCGAAAAGCGGACGAAACGCCGGTACCGTTCGACGAGGATCTGGTACACCCGCAGCGTAGCGACTCGCACGGGAACCACCCGGGAACAACGGCAACGCTCGATATCCGGGCAGGCACCGAGATCTTCGGGATCCCGTATCACTTCGACTGGGCGTGGCACGACCCGGCTGGCGGCAGACCGTTCAAACTCGTTGTCGATCGCCCCAACGGGGTCGTCGCCATCGACGGCCGCGCCGGTCCGAAGATCGACGGCGCCGAGAATTTCGTGTACACGCGTGCCGGATTCGGGGTCACGCTGCTGACCGACCGCGTGGTCTCCGTGATGGGTCGCGCGTACCGGACGACCGACGACCACTACACGGTCGGCGCCGGGTTCGGCGGCGACGCCACCGCCGAGGGTGGTACCGATCTCTCGGTCTTCGAGAACGGCAACTTCGTCACCTCCGCCACCGACAAACGCTGGCGTAAGCGGGTCAGCCAGAACGAGGTCGACGTGTACAGCAGCGGCGGATTCGGTCCCGGGGCGACCATCGACGTGTTCTGGACGATGCGCCCGGGCAACACCTATACGTTCAACGTCGGAGCGTGGGTCTACGCCCACCGGAACGACGGCCTCGGCAACACCTGGAGCCAGTCCTCCATTATCGCGAACCTCATCTTCATGAGCGTCTTTCGATAGCGGCGCGTCGCCAGGGTCGCAATGGCGAAGAGGCGGTCGAACGTCGGCCGAACGCCCTCCTCGGATCTAGAACGCGTTCTACACTCCGGCCATGGACCTTGTCGCGATCGAGGAGATCAAGCGTCTCAAGCACCGCTACTTCCGCACCCTCGACCTGAAGCGGTGGGACGAGTTCGCGGACTGCCTCGCCGAGGACGTGTCCGCGCGCTATGGCACTCAGGCCATGGCCGCGCCGCTGCATTTCGACAACCGAGCCGGCGTTGTGGCGTTCATGGAGAAGAACCTCGGACCTGGGATCGTCACGATCCACATCGCCAACCATCCTGAGATCGATGTCGATGGCGATACCGCGAAGGGTTCCTGGGCGTTCGAGGACACTGTTCTCGTGCCGGGCGCGAAAGTGCAGATCCGTGGTGGCGGATACTATTCCGACACCTATCGTCGCGACCCGGACGGGTTGTGGCGGATCTCCTCGACACGGTACGAGCGCATCTATGAGGCGTTGACCTCGCTGGAGGACCTCCCGAGCTTCACACTGCTCGCCAACCGCTGGGATCCATCGCTCGAGCACTGACCACCGGCACGCCGTGGTGGGCTCATCGACCCTTCACCGAGCGGTCGAGCTAGCGCTGTTCCGTGAACGCCCGACGTGACTCCTCGTGCAGGATCGCGAGGAGCTCCTTTTCGAGCGCGACGAATTCGGGAGTGGTGATCGTGGACAACCCGCGCGGTCGCGGCAGGTCGATGCGCAGTTCGTAGCGCACGGTGGCCGGGCGCGCCGACAGTACGAGCACGCGATCCGACAGGTACACCGCCTCACGGACATCATGGGTGATCATCAGGACCATCCAGCGGTAGCGCTGCCAGACCTCCTGTAACCACGACTGCATCTCGGTGCGGGTCAGTGAGTCGAGTGCGCCGAAGGGTTCGTCGAGCAGCAGCAGTTCGCGCTCCTGGACCACGGTCCGCAGAAGGGCGGCCCGCTGTCGCATCCCGCCCGACAGCTGGGACGGGCGAGTGTCCTCGAAACCGGACAGGCCGAATATCGGGAACAGTTCGCGGGCGCGGCGCCGGGCCTCCGATTTCGGGACACCCTGGACGCGCAAGCCGAGGATGGTGTTGTCGAGGACGGTTCGCCAGGGGAACAGCAGGTCCTTCTGCGGCATGTAGGCGCAGTGCGATGCGGTGTCCTCGCCGTCGGCCGCGCGGAAGCCGACGCTGCCGGAATCGGGGGATTCGAGTCCGGCCAGCATGTTGAACACGGTGCTCTTGCCGCAACCACTCGGCCCGATGACGGTGACGAACTCGCCCGATCGGACCGTGAACGACACCCCGCCCAGCACCTCGAGGTCCGGGCTGCGCCGACCGGGCTGCGGAAACGACTTGGTCAGATGGTCGACGACGATTCGGTCGCCCCCGGTGTCAGTCATGTCGGCTCCTGTTCTGCGCGCGCGACCACGGCGCGACGAGGCGTTCGATCGCGAACGTCGACAGGTACAGCGTGATACTCAGCAGTGCCGTGACCAGCACCGCCGCCAATACCAGGTCGGTGCGGAACGAATTCTTCTGCAGGCTCATATAGATGCCGAGTCCGGCGCTCGCGCCGACATATTCGGCGAACACCGCACCGACGACCGCGTAGGTGATCGCGATCCGTAGCGCCGTGAAGAACCGCGGCAGCGCGGACGGCAGGCGCACGTAGCGGAACTCCTGCAGCCGCGAGGCGCCCATGCTCCGCAGCAGCGCGCCCGCGTCACGGTCGGCCGCGGCGAATCCCTCGATCAGGCCGATAGCCATGGGGAAGAAGGTGACCAGCGCGACCACCAGGATCTTCGGCAGCAGACCGAACCCGAACCAGATGATCATCAACGGTGCGATCGCGACGATCGGCACGGTCTGCGACGCGACGAACAGCGGCACCAGCGCACGCCGCAGCCAGGGCGAGAAGTCCACGATCACCGCCAGCACCCACGCCAGCGTCAGCGACACCGCGAACCCGACCACCGTCACCTGCAAGGTGGCGGCCGCGTGCGAACCGATCTCGTCGCGGTGTGCCCACCCCTGCTGGACGACCCGCAGTGGCGACGGCAGCACCTGCGGACGGACGCCACTGCTCGTGACGTAGACCTGCCAGATCGCGACGAGGACCACCACCGTGACCAACGACGGCACCGCCCACCGGATCCCGGCCCAGCGAGCCGCCCCGCCGTCACCGTCGGCGGGGACCGGCGGTGACGCGGCTACGGACCGCTCACGGGGTGGCGAGGTACTCATTGGTGAAATAAGTCGACCAGTCGGGTTCGGTGGTCAGCGGCTTCCCGTCGGGGCCGGTCAGCAGGCCACCCCGGTACAGGAAGCCGGAATTCGCCGACCACTGCTCCACCGTCTGGAGGCCCACCTTGCCCGCGGCGTTCTTCATGAACTGCTCGGCCAGCATGCGCTGGCTCTCGAAGACCAGTTTTTCGTCGGTGAACGCGCCCGGATTGGCGTCGATGAGATCCTGGGCCGCCGCGTCCGGATTGTCCGCGGCGAACTGGTAGCCGCGTTGCAGCGCCTGCACGAATTTCGCGGCGCGGTCCGGGTTCTGGGCCAGCCAGCCCTCGTTGCCGTCGACCACGATCGCGTAGGCGTCCGGGAAACCGAAGTCCGTGTACCGGAAGTAGCGCATCGGGGTGCCGTGGTGTTCGGCCTCGATCCCTTCCCACGCCAGATACGAGACGGTGAAGTCGGCCTTGCCGGAGTAGACCGCTTCGTAGGCCGACGAACCCAGCATCACCGAGGTGAAATCGCCGGTGCCACCGTCGTTGCGGATGACCTGCTGGAGGGCTTCCTTCTCGCCCGGGTCGCCGAAACCGGCGTAGGTCTTGCCGTCGAGGTTCTTCGGGCTCGCGAGGTCGGCGCGATCGGCGCGCACGCCGATCCCCGTCGCCCAGTGCTGCAGCGGGGCGAGCACCGACTTGACCCGCGCACCCGACGCGCGGGCGAAGGTCGACGAGTTGTGGGTGCTGATCCCGAACTCCGCGTTGCCGGCATCGATCACCGTGTCGACGGAGGTGTTGTTGTACGGCAGGACCTGCACGTCCAGACCCGCGTCGGTGAAATAGCCGCGCTGCAACGCGACGTAGAGCCCGACGTGGTTGGTGTTCGGTGTCCAGTCCAGCGCGAACCGGATGGTGTTGTCGGAGCCGCCGCCCGAACCGCAGGCGGTGAGCAGCGACACGGCCGCGACGGTGGTGGCCAGGACCGCGATCGCGCGGCGCAGACGCCCGGTCATGCGGCGGGCCAGGGCTGCGGATGCAGGGCAGTGTCCCAGAACATCAACTCGTAGCGCACGGCGGCGACGAACGCCTTCTCCATCGCCGCGCGCTCCTGCTCGCCCGCCGCCTCGGCGGCGGCATCGACCAGCGTTCGAGCCGTGGCCGCGGACTGCTGGAACTCCGCCGCGCCGTAGGTGGTGACCCACTGGGCGTACGGGTGTGTGGGGTCGGCGGCGATCACCTTCGCGGCGCTCTCGGCCAGGTCGCGTCCCACTTCGGCATAGATCCAGAAGCAGGGCAGCGCGGCTGCCGCGGCGACGGCGTAGGACTCGGTCGCGGCGGCCGCGATCAGGTAGGAGACGTAGGCCAGGCAGGTCTGCGAATGCTCCGGCTCACCCTGCCGCGGGGGCAGCACGCCACCGGTGAGCAGCTGCTCGTGCATGGCCGACTCGACAGCGGCGGCGTTCGCGGACGAGGTCGCCCAGAAGGCCGCGGTCTGCGGGTCCGGCGACTTGGCGGCGAGAATCGCCAGTGCCTTCGAGTACCCGGTGAGATACAGCGAATCCTGCTCGATGTAGGTGCGGAACACCTCGAGCGGCAACGTGCCCTCGCCGAGGTGCCGCAGGAATTCCAGGTCGTCGATCGCACTCCGCAGGACTTTGGTCCGGTCCCAGAGGTGATCGGTGAACAGGTCGGTATTTGTGGTGTGGGCGCGCAACACCGTGACATCCCTTCGTCAGCATTACCTGAACAGGTTCAGCGGGTCTGTTCTCAGCCTCGCGGTCGCGAGGCACCCCGTGTCAGAACTCGACCGACACTAGCAGCGACCGCCGACACGCGGACTACGCCCGGTTCCGTCCAGACCCCCGGTGACGGTGGTAAGTGTTCGGCCGCGGATCGGTGCCAAGTAACTTGGCTGCCAAGGAAGCCGTCTTCCGCACCCGTCGGACCCGCCGAACAAAGAGAGCTGATCAATGTCGACCTCTACCGCGCGTGCACACATCGGTGTCACCGGCCTGGCCGTGATGGGCAGCAACATCGCCCGCAACTTCGCCAAGCACGGCTATACCGTCGCGCTGCACAACCGTTCCGTGGCCAAGACCGACGCGCTGCTCGCCGAGCACGGCGGTGACGGCGATTTCGTCCGCACCGAGACCGTCGAGGAGTTCGTCGCCGCGCTGGAGAAGCCGCGGCGGGTGCTGATCATGGTCAAGGCGGGCGAGGCAACCGACACCGTCATCGAGGAGCTGGCTGCCGTGATGGAGCCGGGCGACATCATCATCGACGGTGGCAACGCCCTCTACACCGACACCATCCGTCGCGAGGCCGCCCTGCGCGAGCGCGGCCTGAACTTCGTCGGGGCGGGCATCTCGGGCGGCGAGGAGGGCGCGCTCAACGGTCCGGCGATCATGCCGGGCGGACCGAAGGAGTCCTACGAGTCGCTGGGCCCGTTGCTGGAGTCCATCGCGGCGCAGGTCGACGGCACGCCGTGCTGCACCCACATCGGCCCCGACGGTTCCGGGCACTTCGTCAAGATGGTGCACAACGGCATCGAATACGCCGATATGCAGCTGATCGGCGAGGCCTACCACCTGTTCCGGGACGCGCTCGGTCTCGACGCCGGGCAGATCGCGGACGTGTTCACACAGTGGAACTCCGGGGACCTGGAGAGCTACCTGGTCGAGATCACCGCCGAGGTGCTCGCGCAGGTCGACGCGAAGACCGGCGAGCCGCTGGTCGACGTCATCGTCGACGCGGCCGAGCAGAAGGGCACCGGCCGCTGGACGGTCAAGTCCGCGCTCGATCTTGGTGTGCCGGTGACCGGCATCGCGGAGGCGGTCTTCGCGAGGGCGCTGTCCGGTTCCCGTGCCCAGCGCAAAGCCGCGGTGGGTCTCGCGTCGGGCACACTCGCCGACAAGCCCACCGATGTCGAGCAGTTCACCGAGGACATCCGGCAGGCGCTGTACGCGTCCAAGGTGGTCGCCTACGCACAGGGCTTCGATCAGATCGCCGCGGGCAGCGCCGAGTACGGCTGGGATCTGCGCCCGGGTGATATGGCGACGATCTGGCGCGGCGGCTGCATCATCCGCGCCCGGTTCCTGAACCGGATCAAGGAAGCCTACGAGCAGGACCCCGCCTTGCCGAGCTTGATCCTCGCGCCGTACTTCCGACAGGCGATCGAGACCGCGATCGACAGCTGGCGGCGCGTGGTGTCCACCGCCACCCTGCTCGGGATCCCGGTCCCGGCGTTCGCGTCCTCGCTGTCCTACTACGACGCGCTGCGCGCCGAACGCCTGCCCGCCGCCCTGACCCAGGGCCAGCGCGACTTCTTCGGCGCGCACACCTACGAGCGCGTCGACGCCGACGGCAAGTTCCACACCCTGTGGAGCGGTGACCGCAGCGAAGTGACCGCGGACTGATCTCCGGATACGAGTCTGGCGGGGGATAGGATCGCAAACCCCTTCGGTATCCCCAGCCGGGCACACCCCCTCTGACATGTTCGGAGGGGGTTTCTCGTATCCGGAGGTGCTCAGCGCGGCCGGGGTGGACTCGCCGCGATCCCGCCCGATCGGGGAGTGAGCTTGCCGCCGTGACTATTCCACTGCGGAGCCCTGGTCAGTGGCGCTCTTCGAGGCCGACCGATTCTCGGAGTCGGGCGGCGGCCGCGTGGAGTTCGGGGTCGGTGGAGGCTGAGGAGGTCATGAGGGTGGCCAGGGCCTCGGCGATGACATTGAGTTTCTCCTGGGCGGTCTCGCTGGCGCGGCGGCCCGCGTTTTCGAGGAGGACCACCAGCAGCAGGGTGAAGACGCTCGCGACGGTGTGGATGGCGACCTGCCAGGTTTTGAGATCCGTCCACCACGGCAAGCTGATCAGCCACGCGGCGACGATGGCGACGCAGAGGAAGAAGAACGGAGCCTGGCTCACCCGCAGCTCGGCCTGCTCGACGAACCGGTCGAAGGGCGATCGGTGATCACGTACACGACGGCTGCGCGCGGCTTCGGTGCGGCGCTCCATCACCGGATTCTAGTCTCCTCGAACTCGGGTCGCATCACTGCCGACGCCCCGGACATTCCTTTATCTGTTCACTTGGACAGATAAAGGGCGTAGTGTTCTGAGAGGTGAACGGCAGCATCGTGGCAATGCACATGAGCGACGGGATCGTCGATGCGCCGACGTCGCTGATCTTCGCGGGGATCGCGGCCGTGGGGCTCGGGTTCGCGGGCTGGCGAGCGCGGGCCGAACTCGATGAGCGCGCGGCGCCGATGGCGGGGCTGGTGGCCGCGTTCATCTTCGCGGTGCAGATGGTGAACTTCCCGATCCTGCCCGGCGTGAGCGGGCACCTGCTGGGCGGGGCGCTGGCCGCCATTCTGGTCGGGCCCTACCTCGGGGCGTTGTGCGTGGCGATCGTGCTGGTCGTCCAGGCGCTGCTGTTCGCCGACGGCGGGCTGACCGCACTCGGCACCAACATCACCAACATGGCCCTCCTCGGTGTCGGGGCGGGATATCTGGTCGCCCGCGGCGGGGTCGCGCTGCTTCGCCGGCGGACCGATACCGGCATGGGCATCGTTGCCTTCGTCGCCGCGCTCATCGGAACCCTGTGCGCCGCGATGGGTTTCGTCGTCGAGTACGCGATCGGCGGCGCCGCGGGATCCACGGTCGGTGCCGTCGCGGGGTACATGTTCGTCACCCACGCGCTGATCGGGATCGGTGAAGGCATCATCACCGCGATCACCGTGGTGGCCGTGGTGAACGCACGACCGGACCTGGTCTATGTCCTGCGTGCGGCGGAATCAAGCTCCGCCGCAGCATCTCCCGCTCGCGCACGGCTGTCGTTCACCGGTTTCCTGTGGGCGTTCGCCGCGGCCGCGGTGCTCGTCGCGGGCGTGCTGTCCTATGCCGCGAGTTCACAGCCCGACGGGCTCGACGCCACCACCCAGCGCGGGTGCATCACGGTCGAGGTGAACGGCGCCGAGGAACTGCATGGTGAGTGCATCGCCCAGAGCGCCGAGGAACACCGGTTCGCCGGTTCACCGCTGGCGGACTACACGATCGGCGGTGACAGCGATCTGGCCGGTCTGGCGGGCATCGTCGGTGTCGCGGCCGCCTTCGCCGTGCTGTTCGCGGTGGTCCGCACGATCCGGATCGGGCGAAGCGCAACGCGCCCGGCGGTCCGTGCTGGTGATGTCGCGGCGCGGTCGAACGCGGAGCCGTAGTAGGTGAGCGGCCCGGTCCACCGGCTGTATCTGGTGGGGAATTCGCCGGCGCATCGGGCGCAGGCCGAGGTGAAGATCGTCTGCGCGGTGGTCGCGGTGTTCGCGGTCGTGGCGACACCGCGGGAGTTGTTGTGGCCGTTCGGCTGCTATGCCCTTGGCTTGGTCGCGCTGTGGCGATGGTGGGGAATCCCGGTGCGCTGGATCGCGCCACGGCTGCTCATCGAGTTGCCGTTCGTCGTGCTGGCGATCCTGCTGCCCTTCGCCGCCGGGGAACCCCGCACCGAGGTCCTCGGGCTGTCGCTGTCGGTGACCGGTCTCTACGCCGCGTGGGGGATCATCGCGAAAGGCACTATCGGCGTGGGTATCTCACTGACATTGGCCGCGACGACGAGCGTGCGCGCCTTGCCCGAAGGGCTGACGCGGCTACGCGTGCCTGGCACGATCGTCATGATCGTGGTGCTGATGCTGCGCTACGTCGACGTGCTGGTGGCCGAGGCGGCGCGGATGCGGCTGGCGCGGATCTCGCGCGGCGACGACCCGCGCACACTGCGCCAAGCCGGTGCGACCGCACGCGGCGCGGGCACCCTGTTCCTGCGATCCTACGAACGGGGCGAGCGGGTCCATTTGGCGATGCTGTCGCGCGGATTCGACGGCGCCGTACCCGATGTCGGCACCCGGCCCGCCACCGGCAGGCAATGGCTGCTCGGCTGTCTGCCCGCGGCCGCCGCGATCGCTGTCTGCGCCGGTGCTTGGATGGTGCGGTGACCGAACCGACGACACCCGCGGTGCGTGTGGTCGATCTGACCTTCGCCTATCCCGACGGGACCGGCGCGCTGAACGGGGTGAACCTGCAGATCGCGCCGGGGGAGCGGGTGGCGGTCCTCGGGCCCAACGGGGCAGGCAAGTCCACGCTGATGCTGCACCTGAACGGGGCGCTCACCGCCGCCTCGGGGCAGATCCACATCGGCGATGTGCGGCTGGACCGCGACAGTGTCCGCGCCATCCGGCAACGGGTCGGGGTGGTGTTCCAGGACCCCGACGACCAGCTGTTCATGCCGACCGTGGAACAGGACGTCGCATTCGGGCCCGCCAATTTCGGCGTCCGCGGCGAGGCTCTCGCCGAACGCGTGCGCGAGGCTCTCGACGCGGTGGGGATGACGGATCGGGCCGGGCGCTCACCGGCGCACCTGTCGCTCGGGGAACGCCGGCGCGCCGCGCTGGCGACGGTGCTGTCGTGCAGGCCCGAGGTCCTCGTGCTCGACGAACCGGCCGCCAACCTCGATCCGGTGGCACGCCGCGAGCTGGCCGAGATCCTGCTGTCGCTGCCCACCACCATGCTCGTGGTGACCCATGATCTGCCCTACGCGCAACGGATCTGCGATCGGGTCGTCATCCTCGACGCGGGCGAGGTCGTCGCCAACGGACCCACCGCCGACATCCTCGGCGATGCGGACCTGCTCGCCGCACACCGTCTCAGCTGAGCGTTCGGCCATCGCGTCGGCGGGTTGCCGAGGAGTAGCCTCAGCAATGGGTTCATCCCTCGACGAGCCGAGGCTGCGATGCACGAAATGGCGATCACCCAGAGTGTCATCGACGCCGTCTGCGAACACGCGGCGGGCGCGCGGGTGCACAGCGTGCTCCTGGAAGTGGGCGTGCTGTGCGCGGTCGTTCCGGAGGCGATGCAGTTCTGCTTCGAACTCGCCGCCGAGGGAACGCTCGCCGAGGGCGCGCGCCTCGAGATCGACGCGGTACCCGGCCGTGCGGCCTGCCGAAGCTGTGGCGCCGAGTTCACCGTGCTCGAACCGATCGCCCTGTGCGAGTGCGGCAGCGCCGATGTCGAGATCAGAGCCGGGCACGAACTCCGAATCCGGTCGATGGAAGTGAGCCGAGAATGTGCGCAACCTGTGGATGTGGCGACGACAACGCCGCGGTGATCACCCTCCCGCACGAGCACGAGCACGAGCACGAGCACGAGCACGAGCACGAGCACGAGCACGAGCACGAGCCGCACCGGCACAGCCATGGTCACGACGGCGATCACGTGCACCTGCCGGTGACCGAGACCGTCACCCTCGAACAGAAAGTCCTGGCCAAGAACGACCTGTTGGCTCAGCGCAACCGTGACTGGCTCGCGGCCCGCGACATCCTGGCGCTGAACATGACCAGCTCACCCGGTGCGGGCAAGACCACCCTGCTCGAACGCACGATCCGCGAGTTCACCGAGGTGCCGATCGCGGTGATCGAGGGTGATCAGGCGACCCTGCTCGACGCCGTGCGGATCGGGGCGACGGGCTGTCGGGTCGTGCAGATCAATACCGGCGCGGGCTGTCATCTCGACGCCGAGATGACCTACCGCGCGCTCGAGTCCCTCGACCCCGCGCCCGGCACGCTGCTGTTCGTCGAGAACGTCGGCAACCTGGTGTGCCCGGCGTTGTTCGACCTCGGCGAGCGGGGCAAAGTCGTGGTTATCTCGGTGACCGAGGGTACCGACAAGCCGCTGAAGTATCCGCACATGTTCGCCGCGGCGTCCCTGGTCCTCGTCAACAAGATCGACCTGCTGCCCTATGTCGACTTCGACCTGGACAAATGCCGGGAGTACGCGACGGCGATCAACCCGCACGCGCAGATCCTGCCACTGTCGGTGACCAGCGGTTCCGGTCTGGCGCAGTGGTACGACTGGCTCCGGCTGCAGCGCTCGGCAACTATTGAGGATCACTCACCAGCGACATAGACTGACGTGATCAGGATCACGTCGCAGGCTCCCGGGCCTGCGATGCCCCGCTTCAGAAAGTGGCACAGCCCATGCCCACCCAGGAAGCAATCAAAGCAGAACAGGCCCTGATCCACGTGCTGTGGATCAACGCAGGCCTCGGTTGTGACGGTGATTCGGTCGCGCTGACAGCAGCGACACAGCCCAGTATCGAGGAGATCGCGCTCGGCGCTCTTCCTGGGCTCCCGCAGATCGCGGTGCACTGGCCGTTGATCGATTTCGAATGCGGTCCCACCGGCGGCGCCGACGATTTCCTCGAATGGTTCTTCAAAGCCGACCGCGGTGAACTCGAACCGTTCGTACTCGTCGTTGAAGGCTCCATCCCGAACGAACAGCTCCACGAGGAGGGCTACTGGTGCGGCTTCGGCAACGATCCCGCCACCGGTCAGCCGATGACGACCAGTGCGTGGCTCGATCGGCTGACCCCGAAGGCCACCGCGGTGGTCGCGGTCGGTACCTGTGCCACCTACGGCGGCATCCACGCCATGGCGGGTAACCCCACCGGCGCGATGGGCGTGCCGGACTATCTCGGCTGGGACTGGAAATCCAAGGCCGGAATCCCGATCGTGTGCGTGCCCGGTTGCCCTGCCCACCCGGACAACATGTCCGAAACACTGACCTACCTGCTCTACATGGCGACCGGACAGGCGCCCATGATCCCCCTCGACGAGGCGCTGCGCCCGAAATGGTTGTTCGGCGCCACCGTCCACGAAGGCTGTGATCGAGCCGGCTACTACGAGGAAGGCGACTTCGCCGACGAGTACGGCTCCCCGAAATGCATTGTGAAACTGGGATGTTGGGGCCCGGTCGTCAAATGCAACGTCCCCAAGCGGGGCTGGATCAACGGCGTCGGTGGCTGCCCGAATGTGGGCGGCATCTGCATCGGCTGCACCATGCCGGGATTCCCGGACAAATTCATGCCGTTCATGGACGAGCCGCCGGGCGGGAAGATCTCCTCGACGGCATCAGGGCTGTACGGGTCGGTGATCCGCAGCCTGCGCCACATCACCGGACGCACGGTGGACAAGGAGCCGCGTTGGCGGCACAAGGGCGAGAAGCTGGAATCCGGCGCCACCCGCACCTGGTAGGAGGCGATTGGAATGACTGCCATCATCCCCGAGCCGTCACACAAGAGGATCGATCCCGACAGCCTCGTCGAAATGGCCTGGGACCCGATCACCCGCATCGTCGGCAGCCTGGGAATCTATACCAAGATCGATTTCGACAACCGTGAAGTGGTCGAGTGTCACAGCACCTCGTCCATCTTCCGCGGCTACTCGATCTTCATGCGGGGCAAAGATCCCCGCGACGCGCACTTCATCACCAGCCGCATCTGCGGTATCTGCGGCGACAATCACGCCACCTGTTCGTGCTACACCCAGAACATGGCCTACGGGGTGAAACCGCCGCACCTGGGCGAGTGGATCGTCAATCTCGGTGAGGCCGCGGAATACATGTTCGACCACAACATCTTCCAGGAGAATCTGGTCGGCGTGGATTTCTGCGAGAAGATGGTCGCCGAGACCAACCCCGGTGTCCTCGCCCAGGCGGAGAAGACCCCGGCCCCGCATTCGGCCGAGCACGGCTACCGCACCGTCGCCGACATCATGCGCGCGCTCAATCCGTTCACCGGCGAGTTCTACCGGGAGGCATTGCAGGTCAGCCGCTACACCCGCGAGATGTTCTGCCTCATGGAGGGCAGGCACGTGCACCCGTCGACGCTGTATCCCGGCGGCGTGGGAACCGTCGCGACGATCCAGCTGATGACCGACTACATGACGCGCCTGATGCGCTACATCGAGTTCATGAAGAAGGTCGTGCCGATGCACGACGACCTCTTCGACTTCTTCTACGAGGCGCTCCCCGGGTACGAACAGGTCGGATTGCGGCGCACCCTGCTGGGTTGCTGGGGCTCGTTCCAGGACCCGGAGGTGTGCAATTTCGAGTACAAGGACATGGAGGAGTGGGGCAGGCGGATGTTCGTCACCCCCGGCATCGTCATCGACGGGAAACTGCTGACCACGTCCCTGGTCGACATCAATCTCGGCATCCGAATCCTGTTGGGCAGTTCGTATTACGACGACTGGACCGACCAGGAGATGTTCGTGAAGACCGACCCGCTCGGCAATCCGGTCGACCGGCGCCACCCCTGGAATCAGCACACCAACCCCAAGCCGCAGAAGCGCGACATGGACGACAAGTACAGCTGGGTGATGTCGCCGCGCTGGTTCGACGGCACCGACCATCTGGCACTCGACACCGGGGGCGGGCCGTTGGCCCGGCTGTGGTCGACGGCGCTGGCCGGGCTGGTCGATATCGGCTACGTGAAGTCGACCGGGCACAGTGTGCAGATCAACCTGCCCAAGACCGCGCTGAAAGGCCCGGTCAGCTTCGAATGGACGATCCCCGCGTTCGGCAGCAACACCATCGAACGCGATCGCGCCCGCACCTACTTCCAGGCCTACGCCGCGGCCTGTGCGCTGCACTTCGCGGAGCAGGCGCTCGAGGAGATCAGAGCGGGGCGGACCAAGACGTGGGAGCACTTCGAGGTGCCGGAGGAGGGCATCGGTTGCGGGTTCACCGAGGCGGTACGCGGAGTGCTGTCCCATCACATGGTGATCAGGGAAGGCAAGATCGCCAACTACCACCCGTATCCGCCGACGCCGTGGAATGCCAACCCCCGCGACAGTTTCGGCACGCCGGGCCCGTACGAGGACGCGGTACAGGGCCAGCCGATCTTCGAGGAGAACGACCGCGAGCACTTCAAGGGCATCGACATCATGCGCACCGTGCGCAGCTTCGATCCGTGCCTGCCGTGCGGGGTACACATGTACCTCGGCAACGGCAAGACGCTGGAGAAACTCCACTCGCCCACCCAGACACTCACCGGGGAGTAACGGTGATGCCGGATCGGCCGGGGGAGCACGACGAGGCAGCGATCGACCAAGACCGATGGCGCGGCGCAGGCGAGCGGATCGAGACCCTGCTGAACGCGAGTTCGGCGGGTGGGGTCGTCGCCCGTGAACGTGCCGAGCAACTGGTGCGCGAGGTCGCCGACCTCTACGGCGCCGGACTGGCACGGGTCCTCGCGCTCGTCGACGACGACGTGCGCGATCGGCTCGCCGCGGACGATCTCGTCGCGAGTCTGCTGCTGGTGCACGGCCTGCACCCGCACGACGTGCACACCCGCGTCCGCGCGGCGCTCGACAGTGTGCGCCCCTACCTGGGGTCCCACGGTGGTGATGTCGAACTGCTGAGCGTGACCGACGGCGTCGTGCGCCTCGAACTGTCCGGTAGCTGCCGCACCTGCCCCTCGTCCTCGGTGACCCTGGAACTGGCGGTGGAGGACGCGGTGCGTGCCGCGGCGCCGGAGATCGAGTCGATCGAAGTGGCTGCCGCGCAACCGGAGTCGACCGACGCCCTGATCTCCGCCGACTCACTGTTCGCGCGGGTACACGCCGAGGCCCGCCCGGTGGGCGAGCACCACGGGAGCTGGATCGCCGTCCCGGAGCTCGGTGAGCTCGGTGCAGGCGAGGTCGGCGGCTTCTCCATCGGCGGGCACGCGGTGCTCGCCTGCCGGGTCGGTGACGAGCTGTTCGTCTACCGCGATCACTGCCCGTCGTGTGACAACTCCCTGGCCGGTGCCGCGCTGCAGCGGCGGGACGGATTCCCGGTCGGTGACGCGGTCCTGCGCTGCCCGACGTGCCGAGCGCACTACGACGCCGTCCACGCCGGTGCCCGGGTCGACGGCGACGGCCATCTGGAACCGCTGCCGGTGCTGGTGCGCGCCGGTGAACTGTCGGTGGCCGTCCCGGTGGGGGTGGGCGGGTGAGTTCTCCGCTGGGGGTGCTGCGGCGCCTCACCGTCGACCGCAAGCCCGCCGTGCCTGCGGGCGAACGGTGTGAGATGTGCGCGGAGTCCATCGCCGCCGAGCACCAGCACGTGGTGAATATCGAAGGACGTCAGCTGCTGTGTGTATGCCGGGGCTGCTACCTGCTGTTCACCGACCAGAACGCCACCCTGCGGTATCGGGCGGTGCCCGACCGGTATCTGCGCTTCCCGGAGTTCACCATCAGCCACGGCGAGTGGGACGCGCTCGAGATCCCGGTCGGTCTGGCGTTCTTCTTCGACAATTCCGCACTGGGCCGCACCGTCGCGTTCTATCCGGGACCGATGGGGGCCACCGAATCCGAACTGCCCCTTGACCAGTGGCGCACGGTGCTCGACCGGCACCCGGAGATCGACGTGGCCCTCCCCGATGTCGAGGCGCTGATGATCCGGGTCCCCGAGCGCGGCACCGCAGAGGCCGCCTGCCTGCTCCTGCCCATCGACGCCTGCTACGAATTCGTCGGCCACATGCGGTTGCTGTGGCGCGGGTTCGACGGCGGCCAGGACGTGCACCGGTATCTCGACGAGTTCTTCGCCGCGGTGTCGGCGCGCGCCCGGCCGGGTGGTGTGTGATGTGCCCGGCCTACTCGACGACCTTCGCGGTGCTCGGCATCGCACCCGAGCCCTACGCCGTGACGCCGACCCTGACAGCGCGCGTCGGGATCGCCGCGCTCGCCGAGGAACCGGTGCACGCCATCGCCTTACGCGCGCAGGTGCGGATCGAACCGCACCGGCGCGGCTACACCGACGAGGAGAGCGCCGGCCTGCTCGACCTGTTCGGGCCACGCGAACGCTGGCGTGACACCCAGCGTTCCTTCCTCTGGATGCACTGCGCCACCATGGTTCCCGGATTCCACGGCGGTGCTCAAGTCGACCTGCCGATGCCGTGCACCTACGACTTCGAGGTGACTGGGTCCAAATATCTGCACGCCCTGCGCGAGGGGACGGTGCCCTTGATCTTCCTGTTCAGCGGCACCGTGTTCATCCGCGGCGCCACAGGTTTCGCGGTGCAGCAGATACCGTGGGACCGCGAGGACAAGTTCCAGATGCCGGTCTCGGTGTGGGGCGACCTGATGGCCGCGCACTTCCCGAACTCGGGCTGGCTGCGCCTGCGCCGCGACACCCTCGACGCGATCGCCGCCTACAAGTCCGGCCACGGGCTGCTCGGCTTCGACGACGCGGTGACCCGCCTGCTCGACACCGCCGAGGATAGCTCATGAGTACGGAGCTGACGAGATCACGGGCCAGGGCACGCGCGGTCGCCGACGCGGTGCTCTACGAGGGCTATCTGCTGTACCCGTACCGGGCGAACTCGGCCAAGAACCAGTCCCGCTGGCAGTTCGGTGTCCTCGGACCCACCGGGGCCGCCGCGACCGGCCTCGGTGAGGAAGCGGAACTGTCGGCCCAGTGTCTGATCGAGGCCGGCGAGCACGCCTCGATCACCCTGACCGTCCGGTTCCTGCACCTACAGCGCCGCACGGTCGAGGACGCCGGGGGAGACCCGGTCGCCGAGCTCGTCGTCGACGGCCGATCGTGGATCAGCTGGGACGAGGCGGTCGAATGCGAGGAGCGGATCGGTCCGCTGCGGCTGACCGATTCGACGGCACGCTTATCGATTCCGGCCGGAACCGATCTCGAGGTGATCCCCGGTCCCGACGGTTCTCCGGCCGGGCGGCTGGTCCGGAGCCGCGTGCACCTCGACGGTGAGGTCCAGGTGGCGGTGGAACCCGACGGGCGATGGACGCGTCTGAGCGTCACCCTGCGCAATATCGGTGCCCCGGCGACCGATCGGGAGGAGGCCATGGCCCGCTCACTGATCGGCGCGCACGTCATCGCCGACATCGACGACGGCTCGTTCGTCTCACTGCTCGAACCCCCGCCCGATGCCGAAGCCGCCGTGGCCCGCTGTGTCCAGCACCGCTGCTTCCCGGTCCTGGCCGGACCGCCCGGTGACCACAGCATCGTGCTGATCTCCCCGATCATCCTCTACGACCACCCCGAGATCGCCGAGCAGAGCGAAGGACCGCTGTTCGACTCCACCGAGATCGACGAGATTCTCACCCTGCGGGTGATGACCATGACCGATCAGGAGAAGGCCGAAGCCCGCGCGACCGATCAGCGAGCCGCCCAGATCATCGACCGCTGCGATGCCATGACCCCGGAGGCCCTACAGCAGTTGCATGGGGTCCTGCGGGATCCACACGCCGAAGCCGCCGCCCTGATTCCGGAGGTGCCCGACGGCGTCGACTGGTGGGATCCGTTGGCCGACAACGCTGTTCGACCCGAGTCCGACGCGGTCATGGTCGGCGCGGTGAAGGTGCGCAACGGTACCCGGGTCCGCCTGCATCCGTCGCGGCGCGCCGACGCGCACGACCTGTTCTACGACGGCAGGGTCGCCCGGGTCGTCACGGTGCACGCCGATGTCGACGGGCAGGCGCACGTCGGCGTGGTCATCGAGGACGACCCCGCCGCAGAACTGCACGAATGGTACGGCCGCTACCTGTATTTCGCCCCGGAGGAGATCGAACCACTCGACAGCCCACGAGAATGAGAGAAGAGGTCAGTCATGGCCACCATAGGAATGATCGCCGTCGGATTCGCGGCAGTGGTCGCCGCTGCCGCCGCGATCCTCGGCGTCCGCTCGATACCGGACCTACAGCGCTACATGAAGATTCGCCGGATGTGAGATGACGGCACGGGTGCTCGTCGCCGGGATCGGCAACATCTTCCTCGGCGACGACGGTTTCGGGCCCGAAGTGGTGCGACGGCTCCCGCCGCACGGTGCGACCGTGCGCGTGGTCGACTACGGCATCCGCGGCATGCACTTGGCCTACGACCTGCTCGACCCCTGGGACGCGCTGGTGCTCGTCGACGCGATTCCCGACCGCGGTACCCCCGGCGCGCTGTCGGTCTTCCACGCCGAACCCGACGCCACCGGTGCCGCGCAACTCGACGCGCACGCCATGAATCCCGATGCGGTGTTCGCGAGTGTGCGTGCTCTCGGCGGGAGCCTGCCGCCGACCGTCGTCGTCGGTTGCCAGGTCCGCTCGGTCGAGGAGGGCATCGGACTGTCCGAACCAGTTCTCGCCGCGGTCGACCCGGCGGTGGCCGCGGTCGCCGAGGTGCTCACGCGACTGGTCACCGAGCCACGCGAGCCACTCACCCCGTCGAACCGATCGGAGGGATGAACCATGTGCCTCGGCATTCCCGGACAGGTCGTGGAGATCCTCGACGGCTACCACGGGCAGCTCGCCCTGGTCACGGTCTCCGGCGAGGACCGCAAGGTGAACATCGGCCTGCTGGACGAGGATCCGGTGCACCCCGGCGACTGGGTGATCATCCACATGGGTCTGGCGGTCGAGAAGACCGACGAGGCCGGTGCCGCCACCGCCCTGGCCGGGTTGAACCTGCTCGGACGAGGCGAACAGCCATGACCGCCGACCGTCGACGCCGCCGCCTCGTGGTCCGCGGGGTGGTGCAGGGCGTCGGCTTCCGCCCCTTCGTCTACACCACCGCCGCCGAACTGTCCCTGTCCGGGTCGGTGGCCAACGACAGCTCCGGAGTGATCATCGAGATCGAAGGCACCCGAGCCGATCTGGACGAGTTCGCGCGACGACTGCGCGAGCACCCACCACCCCTGGCCGTCGTCGAATCGGTCGACCAGCGCACCATTGCGCTCCTCGGCGGCACCGGATTCCGCATCGCCGACACCACCCGCGACGGCGGCGGCCGGACTCTGGCTTCACCCGACGTCGCGATCTGCGCCGACTGCGCCGCCGAACTCACCGATCCCACCGATCGCCGCTACCGCCACCCCTTCATCAACTGCACCAACTGCGGTCCCCGGTTCACCATCATCGCCGAACTGCCCTACGACCGGCCCAGCACGTCGATGGCCGACTTCCCGATGTGCCGGCGCTGCGCCGTCGAGTACGCCGACCCGGCCGACCGACGCTTCCACGCCCAGCCCATCGGCTGCCCCGACTGCGGCCCCCGCCTGACTTACACCGGGCCGGGTGACCCGGTGGAGTCGGCACGAAACCTCTTACGCGAGGGCGGAATTCTCGCCGTGAAGGGCATCGGCGGCTACCACCTCGCCTGCGACGCCACCAACGAGGACGCCGTGGCCACCCTGCGCCGCCGGAAGCGGCGCGGCGACAAACCGTTCGCCGTCATGGTCGCCGACCTGGCCGGCGCGCGCGCGATCGCCGAGGTCGACGACAGCGCCGCCGCCTTGCTCGGCGGCCCTCAACGGCCGATCGTCCTGCTGCCTCGTGGCACCGACCCGCTTGCTCCCTCGATCGCGCCACGCAACCCCGACCTCGGTGTGCTGCTCGCCTACACGCCACTGCACCTGCTGCTGTTCGGGCTCCCCGGCGACCCGCCCGGCCCGCGAGTACTGGTGATGACTTCGGGCAATCTCGGCGGCGAACCGATCTGCTTCGACGACGCCGATGCCCGCACCCGTCTCGCGGAACTCGCCGACGGCTGGCTCTCCCACGACCGCCGCATCCTCACCCCGTGCGACGACTCGGTGGTGCGTGTCGTCGACGGCATCGAGCTGCCCCTGCGCCGCTCGCGCGGCTACGCGCCACTCCCACTGACCCTGCCCGTCCCGGTACCGCCGACGCTCGCTGTCGGCGCGGACCTGAAGAACACCTGCGCGGTCGGCGACGGCCGCTACGCGTGGCTCAGCCAGCACATCGGCGACATGGACGACCTGGCCACTCTGCGCGCCTTCGGCTTCGCCGCCGAGCACCTCGCGGAACTGACCGGGGTCCAACCCACCCAGCTCGTCGCCGACGCGCACCCGCGCTACCGATCCACCACCTGGGCGCGCACCCACGCCGAAGGCCGTCCGGTACACACCGTCCAGCATCACCACGCGCACATCGCCGCGGTCATGGGCGAACACGGACTCGGCGCCTCGGACACGGTCACCGGGATCGCGTTCGACGGCACCGGATTCGGACCCGACGGCGCCATCTGGGGCGGTGAGGTCCTGGCCGCCGGCTACAAGGGCTACCGGCGGCTCGCGCACCTGAAATACGTGCCGCTGGCGGGCGGGGACGTCAGCGTGCACCGGCCCTACCGGATGGCGCTGGCGCATCTGTGGTCCGCGGGACTGGACTGGTCGGACACGATCGCCTCGGTCGCCGCCTGCCCCGCCGATGAACGCGCGGTGCTGGCACACCAATTCGGTTCCGGCTTCGGATGTACCCCGACCTCGAGCATGGGACGGCTCTTCGACGCCGTGTCCTCGCTGGCCGGAGTCCGCCATGTCGTCGACTACGAGGCCCAGGCCGCGATCGAACTGGAGGCCGTCGCGCGGGCGGCCGACCCCGGCTCCGGCGCCTACCGGTTCGGCCTCGACCATGCCGCCGACCCGGCCGTGATCGACCCGGCCCCGGTTGTGGCCGCCGTGGTCACCGACGCCGCCCAGGGTGTCCCGGCCGCCGTGATCGCCGCTCGCTTCCATTACGCGGTGGCCGCGCTTGTCCTCGACCTCGCCCTGGATTTCGCCTCGCCCCCGACGACCGTCGCGCTCTCGGGTGGGGTGTTCCAGAACGCGCTGCTGCTCTCGGCAGCACGCACTGTGTTGCGCGACAACGGATTCCCTGTCATCACCCATCGCCGACTGCCGCCCAACGACGGTGGTCTCGCGTTCGGGCAACTACTCGCCGCCGGTGCGGGTTGAGCGAAAGGAGAGCAGCGATGTGCCTGGCAGTCCCGGGAAAGGTGCTCAGCCTGCACGAACGCGACGGCACCATGATGTCGGTCGTCGACTTCGGCGGCGTGCACAAAGACGTTTGCCTGGAATACATTCCGGACGCGGCGATCGGCGACTACGTGGTGGTCCACGTCGGCTTCGCCATTCAGCGCCTCGACGAGGAATCGGCGTTGCGCACACTGGCCGAATTCGAGCACCTCGGTGTGCTCAACGAGGAGTTCGGCGACGGGTTCGCCCTCGCCGCCAAACAATCCGGGCTCCCCGATCCCACGGCAGAACCGGCAGCGACCGACTCCGGCGCCGACGACGACACGGAGGTGACGTCATGAAGTATCTCGACGAATTCAGCAACCCCGACCTGGCGAAGAACTTGCTCGACCAGATCCGCGCGGCCACCTCCCAGCGGTGGGCCATCATGGAAGTCTGTGGCGGACAGACCCATTCGATCATCCGCCACGGCATCGACCAGCTGCTGCCGAACGAGATCGAGATGATCCACGGCCCCGGCTGCCCTGTGTGCGTCACCCCGCTCGAGGTGATCGACAAGGCGCTCGAGATCGCCGCGCAGCCCGGGGTGATCTTCTGTTCCTTCGGCGACATGCTCCGGGTCCCTGGCAGCGAACGCGATCTGTTCCGGGTCAAGAGCGAAGGCGGTGACGTGCGGGTGGTGTATTCGCCCCTGGACGCGCTGACCATCGCCCGGCAGAACCCCGACCGGCAGGTGGTGTTCTTCGGTATCGGCTTCGAGACCACCGCACCGGCCAACGCGATGACCGTCTATCAGGCCAAACGGCTGGGCATCGAGAACTTCTCGCTGCTTGTCTCCCACGTGCTCGTCCCACCCGCCATCGCCGCGATCATGGAATCGCCGAGCTGCCGGGTCCAGGGCTTCCTGGCCGCCGGGCACGTCTGCAGCGTGATGGGCACCGAGGAGTATCCGCCGCTGGCCGACAAGTACGGGGTACCGATGGTGGTCACCGGATTCGAGCCCCTCGACATCCTGGAAGGTATCCGGCGCACCGTGACCCAGCTCGAGAACGGCAGACACGAACTCGAGAACGCCTATCCCCGCGCGGTCCGCGCCGAAGGCAACCCGGCCGCGAAGACGATGCTCACCGACGTCTTCGAGGTCACCGACCGCGCCTGGCGCGGGATCGGGGTGATCCCGAACAGCGGCTGGCGTCTCTCGGAACGCTACCTCGCCTACGACGCCGAGCACCGGTTCGCGGTCACCGACCTGCACACCGCGGAGTCCTCGATCTGCCGCTCCGGCGAGGTGCTGCAGGGGCTGATCAAGCCGCACGAATGCGCCGCCTTCGGCAAGCAATGCACACCGCGAAACCCGTTGGGAGCCACCATGGTCTCCTCCGAAGGCGCCTGCGCGGCCTACTACCTGTACCGGCGCCTCGACCTGCCCGCGGAGGTGGCTCATGCGTGAGGACAACGCGGCGGTCAGGCTCGACATGGACAGCTGGGTGTGCCCCATGCCGCTGCGCGACTCACCGACCATCGTGATGGGTCACGGTGGCGGGGGAGCGATGTCGGGTGAGCTGATCGAGCACCTGTTCCTGCCCGCGTTCGGCTCCGCTGCCGAGGCGGGCATGGGTGATTCGGCGGTGCTCACCCTCGGCGGGGCGCGGTTGGCGTTCTCGACCGACTCCTTCGTCGTGAAACCCCTGGCGTTCCCCGGCGGGTCGATCGGGGACCTGGCCGTCAACGGCACCGTCAACGACCTGGCCATGGCGGGCGCGCGGCCGATGGTGCTGTCCACGGCGTTCATCCTCGAAGAAGGCACCGCGCTCGCCGAGATCGCCCGGGTCGCCGAGGCCGTCGGCACCGCTGCCCTCGCGGCGGGCGTCAAGCTGGTCACCGGCGACACCAAGGTGGTCGACTCCGGCCACGGCGACGGCATCTTCATCAACACCGCGGGCATCGGCATCGTCGACGACGGCATCGACATCCGCCCGCAGCGGGCCCGTCCCGGCGACGTCGTGCTCGTCAGCGGTGACATCGGGGTGCACGGCGTCGCGGTGATGAGTTGCCGTGAGGGCCTCGAATTCGGCACCACCGTCTGCAGCGACACCGCGCCGCTCAACGGACTGGTCACCGCGATGCTGGCCACCGGCGCCGACGTGCACGTGCTGCGCGACCCGACGCGCGGCGGGGTCGCGGCGACACTCAACGAGATCGCGGGTGTCGCGAAAGTCGGTGTGGCACTGGATGAACGGAAACTGCCCGTCCCCGACGCGGTCCGTGATGCGTGCGGCCTGCTCGGCCTCGATCCGATGTATGTCGCCAACGAGGGCAAGCTGATCGCCTTCATCGCCCCCGAGGACGCCGACCGAGTGCTCGAGGCCATGCGGGCGCACCCGCTGGGCGCCCGTGCCGAAGCCATCGGTGTCTGCGTCGAGGACCATCCGGGCATGGTGGTCGCCCGCACCGCCCTCGGCGGCACCCGGGTGGTGGATCTGCCCGCCGGAGAACAACTGCCACGGATCTGCTGACAGGAGGCGCGATCATCGACGGGACCGACATGTTCGCCCGCTACGCCTACGCGCCCAACCGGCTCGGCTACTGCGGTCCCTCCGACGCGCGGGCGCTACACAACGGCTCCGCCGAAGAAATCCGCGCCCTGGCCCGGCAGTTCTCCGGAGCCTGGCCCTACCTGCGGGCAATGGCGACACTGACCGGCATCACCGATCCGCTCGACCGCCGCCTCGTCGAGTCCTATTGGCTCGGTGGCGGGATCGGCGCCGACCTCGACGCCGACGCGTTCACCGCCGAACTGCTCGCGATCATCGCGCCGATGGCCGGGCACTACTGGTCCTACCTGAACGCCGACCTCGCCGGGGAAGCCGCCGCCAACCACGGATTCCACGTTTTCGGCGTGTATCCCTGGACCCGGCTGCTCGGCCGCGGCGCCGACGAGCACCCGATCCGCATCCTGGACAGCTGCCGCATCACCTGGGGCACCGTGATGGCCCGCGAAGACGGCGCCGCTGCTGTCCGCTGTCAGCGGCTGATCCTGGACGGTCCGCGGCTGCGGTTGTCCGCTCCAGCGCTCCAGCGCGCCGAGGTCGACGACCAGCACCTCGCTACCGAAGTGGCTGTCGGTGACCAGGTCGCCGTGCATTGGGGGCGGGTGTGTGGCCGCATCGATTCCGCTCAGACGCGGGCGCTGGCCGCCAGTACCGCACGACAACTGCGGGTGACCAATCGCCGGTTGACCGACACCGTCCGAACCGCTCGACCGTAGTCCGATCCGGGATGTCAGGGGTGGACGAGAGTGCGGTAGGTATCGAGAATGCGGCGGATGGAGGACGTCACCGGCAGTTCACCGTCGAGCGGCGCCCAGACGTACCGCGCATGGACCGTGAGGCGGATCGGATCGGTCGCCGCGACATCCACCGCGAAATGCAGGCGGCGAACCGGGCGCGCGTCGGGGGACAGGTAGTCGAAATCCCCGACGTGGTGCCGAATCCCGGTGACAACCAGGCCCGTTTCCTCGTACACGCCCCGGACGACCGCGACGGAGAGGGACTCCCGCGGCAGCACAGTGGTGCCGGGAAGCTTCAGAGTGGCCTTGATCGGGCCGGTGTCGTGGCGCGCGAGTAGCAGCACCTGTCCACCGCGATCGATGATCGCACCGACCCGTGGTGCGGTACCGTCGATCTCGGCTCGACGCGACAGTTCCTCGAACTCCAACTCGGATACCACTAGGACTC
The DNA here is from genome assembly GCF_042728775.1 of Nocardia sp. NPDC060259. NCBI lineage: Bacteria > Bacillati > Actinomycetota > Actinomycetes > Mycobacteriales > Nocardiaceae > Nocardia > Nocardia sp. NPDC060259. Next base: position 74,367 of record NZ_JBHXAY010000001.1, on the reverse strand, counting down.
ACCGGCTTTCGACTCCGACACCGATCACCACCGCCGCCGGGTTCGACGACCGTGTCGGTGATTACCGTACGTCTCCGGCACTACGGGCGTAGGCGAATCAGAACGCAAGATTGCGAAGCCGTGACCGAGCCCACGCACCCGGATCCGCCGGAATGAGATCCTGCCGATCGGCGCCGATGGTGGAACCGGCGTCAGGCTACCGGTGCGGGGCGTCCCTGCGCCGGATCCTTGCTGCGGGAGTCGGGCTTGGCGTGCGATCCGGGTTGGCGCCGGCCGTTGGTGACGTCCTGTTCTATCCGTCGACGACCGTGATCTTGGCCTGATCGGGATCGATCTGCGTGTCTGAGGGATTCGCATCGGACTTCACCGTGATGCGCGACTTGTCGATGCCGTCGGCTTCGAGCTCGGCCGCGATGTTGTCACCGCGGGCCTCGGCCAGAGATTTGGCGGTGGCGGCGTTCGAATCCTTGGCGTAGGTCGTGATCTCTATCTTGGTGTCGTTTCCCTGCAAGGCGGCCGCAACCGCGGTGAGGGTGACGGTGTCGATCGTGCCGAGGTCGGAACTGCCCGGGTCGAAGGAGATGGGGGCGGCAACCAAGATCTTGTTGATCGCATCCTGAACCGATTGCTGCACGTTTTCGCGCACGGAACTCACCGCCGCGGAGGCCGTTGCGACGATGCTGCTCTGCAGGGTGTCGACCTGGGCGGTCGGAGTGGTCGTCGGCGTGGATGTGGTGTCGTCGGAGTTACACGCCGCGGTCATCAGCACAACCGCCGCGATCGACGCTATCCCATAGACACTGCTCGCGAGCTTCACTGGAATCTCCTGGTCTGTGAATGTCGGACAGCGGGTCGTGCTCACTTCGATCTCATCTCGTCGAGATCGTCGTCGCCATTGCGCCCGCTGCGTCGATCGACAGCACCGGGCCCAGAACTGGAGTTGATCCCATAGGCGAATCGTGCACCGCCCCCGGTCCACGCGCCTCACCCGAATCGGGTGAATCCAGAGGGTCGGCGTTTCGGTCGCTTGTCGGTCCTTCCGCGGTATCACTCGACGGGTAGCACCGCGACAGTCCCGGCCTATACCCAGACCGGGGAGGTGGCCCGTTCGACTTTCCCGTTGTGCGGAGCGGCGTTTTATGTCCTCTGCGGCAGGCCAATAGCGTCGGATTCATGGAGTGGAATTTTCGATCGGCCGAAGAGCTTTCAGCTGCCCTGCGTGCCGGTGAGGTGACCTCAATGGAACTCACCGACGAGGCGATCGCCCGCATCGAGCGGGACGACAAGGTGATCAACGCGATCTGTGTGCCGGACTTCGACCGTGCGCGGGCAGCCGCACATCGTGCCGACCAGGCGCGCGCCCGCGGCGAGGACCGGCCGCTGCTCGGCATTCCGGTGACGGTCAAGGAGTCCTACAACATCGCCGGGCTACCCACGACCTGGGGCATGCCACCGCAGCGGAACTACGTACCGGCCGAGGACGCGGTACAGGTATCGCGGCTGAAGGCCGCAGGCGCGGTGGTGCTCGGCAAGACCAATGTGCCGTTGGGGCTGCAGGATATCCAGAGCTTCAACGAGATCTACGGCACCACCAACAACCCGTGGGATCACGATCGCACGCCGGGCGGATCCTCCGGCGGATCCGCGGCGGCCCTGGCGTGCGGATTCGGCGCGCTGTCCATCGGCTCCGACCTCGCCGGATCGCTGCGCACCCCCGCGCATTTCTGCGGCATCTACGCACACAAGCCGACACTCGGGCTGGCGGCGACTCGCGGTATGGTCGCGCCGCCTGCACCGGCACTGCCGACCGACCTCGACCTCGCCGTCGTCGGTCCGATGGCGCGCACCGCGCGCGACCTCACCCTCCTGCTCGACGTCATGGCCGGACCGGACCCGCTGACGCACGGCATGGCATACGACATGACGCTGCCGCCTGCGCGCCACGAGCGGCTCGCCGACTTCCGGGTCCTGGTCCTCGACGAGCATCCGCTCATCCCCACCGGGTCCGCTGTGCGGACGGGAGTGAACCGGGTGGCCGACGCGCTCGTCGACGGGGGCGCCCGCGTCGAACGGCACAGTCCGCTGCTGCCCGATCTGACCGAAGCCGCGACGCTCTACACGCGGTTGCTGTTCTCGAGCACCGTCGCACGTTTTCCCGTCGAAGCCTACGAGCAGCTGCAGACCCGCGCCGCCGCACTGAACGCAGACGACCAGAGTCTCGACGCCGCGCGGCTGCGCGGCATGGTGATCAGCCACCGCGACTGGATCGAGGCGAATACCCGTCGCGAGCTCCACCGCCACGGCTGGCGTCAGCTCTTCGTCGAGTTCGATGCCGTCGTGTGTCCGATCACGCCGACTCCCGCGTTCCCCCACGACCACAACCCCGACCTGCTGGAACGCCGGATCGACATCGACGGCGTCACGTACCCGTACTTCGATCAGCTCGTCTGGGCCGGTCTGGCGACCATGCCCGGCCTGCCTGCCACCGCCATCCCCGCCGGCCGGTCTCCCGAGGGCCTGCCGGTGGGAGTGCAGCTCATCGGACCGATGCTCGAGGACCGCACCGTACTGCGGCTGGCCGAACTACTCGAGCAGAAGATCGGCGGCTTCCAGCCGGTCTTTCCGTAGATTGCACCGCCCGACCTGGGGAAGGTCAACCACAGGGTGTGCCCGGTTGTCAGTGATCCGATTCGGGAGCGCGGCGCCGGGTATGCGCGAGGTGGTGTCGCCGTGCTCGGGTGGCATCGCTGACAGCCGTAGGAGGAGGTCGAATTGGATATCGAACGAGGCAATACCAAACATGGACCCGCCCACGACGAGGAGCTGGCCGACGAGCTGGACCGGGCCCTCAGGGGTGCGGGCGGTGGCGAGGCCTGGCGGGAGCCGGAGCCGCTTTCCGACGACGACGCCGAGATCGACGTCCGATCCGACTACGGCAAACGCGCGTTCCCCGACCCCGCTGCCTCGCAGTCTCGTCCGGGCGCGCCGGCGATGGGCGACGGCGATGATCGCAGGGCAGCACCGCTGATCGATATACGCAGGCTTACCGACCTGCCGAACGCCGTCGTCTCCGCGGCCTTTCAGACCGCGGCGCGCGTGCGCCACGCGCGGGTGTTTCATCCACGGGGAATCCGCCTCGCCGGGCGGTTCCGGCCCGCGCAGAAGTACGAGCCGTGGTTCGGTGCGGGCGATCGGGCGGTTATCGCGCGACTGTCGAAGGCACTGGGTAGTCCGGTCGGGGTGCCCGATGTCCTCGGGTTGGCCTTTCGGGTGCTCGACCGCGACGATCACCCGTGGGACTTCGCTTTGGCGACCACCGGTCGCGGCACCCTCGGCCGATTCGTCTTCACCCCTGCACTCGGCTGGGCCACCGCCTGCTTCGGCTCGCTGCTGCCGTACCGGTTCGCCGACGCGTCACCGGCGTGGCTGTTCGCCGAGCCGCTCGACGCCGAGGCGCTGCCGAACACGGCGTCGTTGCAAGCCGTCGGTGACTACCTCGACGATCGGGTGATTCGCTACACCCTGACCGCTGACGGGCTCGGCAGTCCGGCCGAGATCATCGGTGAGCTGGACCTGCGGCGAGCCGCACCGGGTGAGCACCGCACCGATTTCTTCGATCCGGTCCTCAACCATCCCGCCGGGGTGGCGCTGGTCCCGAACGTGGTCAACCGGATCCGCGAGAGCGCCTACACCGGAAGTCGGCGCGGTCGGGATGACGAGGGGTCGCAGCCGCCTGCCTGAGCGGAACGTGGCGTAGGCGACGATGCGGCCGCGGAACCACACGCCGGAATCCCCTGGACATCGGATGGGCGACGCCTACCAGCGAAGTTCGCCGGCCTCGTCCTGGAGTGTCCCGGTGGGTCCGTCCGCGCCGATCGTCGCCAGCCGCACAACGGTTCTGGCGCTTTCCTCGACAGGTCGCCCACCTCCCATGCCCAGGGCCGCCGTCATGTCGGTGTCGGTGAAGCCGGGCTCCAACGCATTGAACTTGATGCCCGGCTCGGCCTTGGCGTACTGCACCATGAGCATGGTCGCGGCTGACTTGGACGCCGCGTAGAGCGTCGCAGGCAGCCCGAACTCCGGCCTGTCGGGATTGTTCACCGCCCAGAACGATCCGGCGCTGCTGGAGATCGTGACGACGACAGGATGCTGCGATGCGCGGAGCAGCGGGAGTGCCGCCTCCGTGACCCGGACGACGCCGACAGCGTTGGTGTCGAACACACGCAGAGCCGTTGGGCCGTCGACGATCCCGCCGCCGGAGATACCCGCATTGTGAATCAGCACGTCCAGACGACCCTCGACCGAGTCGATGGTCGCCAACGCCGCGGTCACCGACGCGTCGTCGGTCACGTCGAGCTGTACGAACCGCGCACCCAACTCGGCCGCGGCTTTCTCGCCGCGCTCGACGTCGCGGGCCCCGATGTAGACGGTGTGACCGAGGTGAATCAGTTGTCTGGCGGTCTCGTAGCCGATGCCCTTGTTGGCTCCGGTGATCAGCGTGACGGTCATAGTGCTTCCCTTCCGATATCCGTTGCCCGGGTGGGCATCAAGGACGCTATGTGCGACCGCTCCCGCCAGGCAGCGCCCCTTCGGTCCCAGGGTGTGACAGGGCCCCTTTGTGCCGGCGCTCGAGCTCTACGCTGGTGGCATGACGAACCGGCCGAACACCTTGGGCGAGTACCTCCGTGCACGCCGCGGACTCGTGACGCCGCAGCAGGCCGGTATTCCCGAACTCGGTGTGCGGCGGGTGCCTGGCCTGCGACGGGAAGAGGTCGCCATGCTGGCCGGCATCAGCGCCGACTACTACCTACGTCTCGAGCGTGGCCGCGACCGCAACCCGTCGACACAGGTTCTCGAGTCGATCGCGCGAGTGCTGCATCTCGACGACGACCACATCGCGTACCTCATGACGCTGGTGGCCGACAAGCCCCGCCAGAGCCGACGACGTCCGCGCAAGGAGACCATGCCGCCCGGCATGGTGCGGCTCCTGGCATCCCTGGCGCAGCCTGCCTACATCGAGGGGCGCTACTTCGACATCCTGGCCTCCAACTCGTTGGCTGCAGCGCTCTCGCCCCGCTTCACCGTCGGCGGCAATCAGCTCAGGGACATGTTCCTCGACCCAGCCGAGCAGGCCCTGTACCCCGACTGGAAGAACGCCACGCAGTGCCTCATCGCCAACCTGCGCCAGTCCGTAGGCACCGACATCGACGACCCGCGCTTTATCGAGCTCGCCGGCGAGCTCTCACTCGCGAGCCCTCGGTTCCGCGAGCTGTGGGCCCGGCACGATGTGAAGGGACAGTATGGATCGCCCATGCGATTCGACCACCCTCAGGTCGGTGAGATGACGCTCAACCGGGAGAGGCTCAGCATCGGTGAGGCCGACGACCTCAAACTCGTCGTCTTCCACCCCGACCCCGGCACCGTGCATGCCGACAAGCTTGCCCTGCTGGCGTCCGCGGCCCTGCCCGCATCGACCACCGTCCACCACCGCGAACGATCAGGCACGTGACCGACCGGAGTCGGTCGCACAACCAAAGTGGCGGGAACCTGATTGAAGACGACTATGTACCGTCGTTGCCTTCGCGCAGGGAATGGATCATGCTCCGCAGGCTCCGGAACGCGTCCGACTGCTCGGTCTCGGTCATGCCCGCCAGCATTCTGACCTCGACGGATCGGACCGCTGCGCTCGCCTTCTCGAGGCTGCGTCGGCCACGAGGGGTGAGCCGCGTGGGAAGTGCCTTCCCGACGGGTGCCTCCGCGGGCCTGCTCACGTAGCCGTCTCGTTCCAGGGCCTGGAGCAGCACGTTCATCGTCTGCCTGGTCACGAACGCCCCCCGTGCGAGCTCGGAGTTCGACAAGCCCGGTCGTTGAGCCAGCAGCTCGAGGCAGGAGTAGTGCGTCACGCTCATCCCGAGCGGTCGCAGCACCTCCTCCATCGCGGCGCGCAAGGCGCTCGACGCCTCTTTCAACAGGTAGCCCAGTGACGTCTCCAGGTCGACGCCGATACCGTCTTGACTCATGTCAGTATTCTGACATAGATTGAAACGTGTCAGAAACCTGACACGAAGAGAAGGAGCATCATCATGCCCGCCACCGGCCCCGACTTCCTCTCGCTCCAAGCGCGCGACCTCGACGCTTCGCAGGCGTTCTACGAGCGGTACCTCGGCCTCGTCCGCTCGCAGACCGGACCTCCGCACGCCGTCGTCTTCGAAACGAAGCCGATCGCGTTCGCGCTCCGCGACATCGTTGCAGGCACCGATCTCGCATCCGCTGCTCAGCCTGGCATCGGTGCCGCGATCTGGCTGCACGCCACAGACGTCCAGGCCATTCACGATGCTCTGGTCACCGACGGTCACACCATCGTCTCCGCGCCGATCGACGGCCCCTTCGGCCGGACATTCACCTTCGCCGACCCCGACGGCTACCGGATCACTCTCCACGACCGCGCCTGACCGGCGCAGCGCCAGGTTCGACCCGGCGGGACCACTGGCTTATCCGAGTTCTTCGGCGAGCCCGATGAGCAGGCCTTCGGGGCCGCGGATGTAGCAGAGCCGATAGACGTCCTCGTACTGAACCACTTCGCTGCTGACCAGCTGCGCGCCGTGCTTGCCGAGGCGAGCGAGCGTCTCGTCGATGTCGTCCACGGTGAACATGACGCGGAGGTAGCCCAGCGTGTTCACCGGAGCGTTCCGGGAACCGGCGAGCACCTCCGGCGCGAGAAAGCGCGAGAGCTCGAGCCGGTTGTGGCCGTCCGGTGTGCGCATCATGGCGATCTCGACGCGCTGGTCGCCGAGCCCGGTCACCCGTCCGGCCCATTCGCCGTCCACCATGGCTCGACCCTCGAGTTCGAGGCCGAGTTCACCGAAGAACTCGATCGCAGCCGTGAGGTCTTCGACGACGATGCCGACGTTGTTCATCCTGACTGGCATGGGGTCATCCTAGAGGCGCTGCTGCCTCGGCGAGGACGGCGAAACGCCGGACGCGTGCGGTGGCAGCCCGGTCCTGATTCGCGATCAATCAGCCGGCGAATCCGGCAGGGCGGCAGCGACTTCGGTGGCGGCGCGCTCGCCGGACTCGATGGCGCCCTCGATGTATCCGGCGTGCTCGCGGGCGGTTTCGGTGCCTGCCCAGTGGAGGTGGCCCAGCGGTGTCGTGTCGGCAGGCAGGTAGCCGTCGTCGGTGCCGATGATCGGCAGGGCCGTGTAGCCGCCGCCGACGTGCTGGTCCCGGTGCCATGACTTCTCGTGCCAGCCGCGCGGCTCGAGGACTCGCGGGCCGAGGTGGGCGGCGAGCGGGCCGAGGATCGCCGCGCGGCGGGCATCGTTGTCGAGCCCGTCGAGGGCGCGGGCTTCGGGACCCGCGACGAGGATGCACAGGTGGCCGGGACCGCCGGGCGGTGAGGTATCGAAGCTCGCCAGGCCCGGCTCGGTGAGCGCCAGCAATTCGGCGTGGCCGCGATCGCGCCAGAACGGCCGATCGTAGACCGCGATCGCCTTGTATACCGAACCCATATAGGTGTTGTCCTGCAGCCGGATTCGCGCGGCGGGCAGTGCGGGGTGGTGCTCGATGCGCGCGGCCATCGGGGGCGGGACGGTCACGATCACCTTCGCGGCGCGGTAGCTTCCGGTAGCCGATCGGATCGTGACACCGTCGTCGTCGCGGTGGATCGCGGTGACCGCGCTGTCGAAGATCACCCGATCGCCGAGGTCGGCGGCGAGTCGTTCGGCCAGCGTCCCGGCCCCGTCGGCGACCAGCCCCTCCTGTGCGCCGCCCGCGGTGGACAGCATGGTCCGGAATCCGCCTTGGAAGCGGATCATGTCGAGAAAGGCGTACACCGAGTACCGGTCGAGGTCGGCGGTGGTGGACACCGAGGTGATGACCTCCAGCAGCCGCCGTGCCCGCCGGTTCGGTACGTGTCCCAGCCATGACCGCAGGCTCTTCGTCCGCCATGCGCGCGGTGCGCCGACCCGCGCGGCGATCTCCCACACCAGCAGGACCGCGTACGCGGCCACCGCGTCCACGCCCGAGTTCGAGACGACCGTGTCGCCGTCGACGACCGTGGCCCGGTCGGGTGTCCGCATCGCGAAGACCGTTGTGCCGAGTTCGGCGGCCAGCGCCTCGAAGCGGTGGTGCCCGTGTCCGATCCATTGGCCGCCGAGGTCGACCCGGGAACCGAGCACGGTGGTCTCGGCCAGCATCCGCCCGCCCGGCCGTGCGGCGGACTCGAGTACGAGGACGTCGATGCCCCGGCGGTGCAACGCGCGGGCCGCGATCAGTCCGGCCATGCCCGCGCCGACAACGACGACAGTCGCTGCGCGCGGTAGATCCCCGCCGTCGGGCAGGCCGGGAGATGTCTGCTGGGCCATCGTCTCACTCCAGATGTGCGTCAGGGCCGACCGCGCAGCACCCGCTCCGATGCGAGAGTGCGGAAATAAGTCGGACAGCCGTACGAATCACGATAGAACGAAGGTGACGTGCGACGCAATGGGTGACAACCCCGAGGTCATGGCGTGGTGGCGCCGAGCGGGCTCATCGCCTGGTCGTGCTCCGGGCGACCGGCTGCGGATCGGCGAACAGCATCAGCATGTCGAGGGCTTGGTTCAGGTCGCGCCGCGCGCGGTCGGCGTCAGGCTTGGACACGTACTGCAGGATCAGTCCATCGATCTGGGCCAGCGCCAGCCTGCCGAGCGTGTCGAAGCCGACCGCGCAGCGCTCACCCGCGGCCTGGGCCGCCTGTTCGCAGAACTCGGTGACGACCGAGCTGTAGCGCTCGTACTGCAGCTGGGCCAGGCTGCCGCCGGGCTCGGTGCGCAGCGAGTACGTCATGAGCTCGTACTGCATGATCTGCAATCCGATCCGGTCGGCGACCAAGAGCTCCCAGAAGCTGGTGACGCCGTGGCGCAGCGCGTGTTCGACGCCTTTGTCGAGCTCGAGCTGGGCCCGTAGCGCCCCGGAGATGTCGCCGATGACGGTGGTGATGACCGCCTGGAGCAGTTTGTCCTTGGTGGGGAATACGTAGTGCAGCGTGCCGAGCGGGACGCCCGCCTCGGCGGCGACCGCGCGCAGCGTGGTGGCGGGTACCCCGATCGCGCTGAGCACGGTGACAGCCGCCGTGACGATCTGCTCCTCGCGCTCGGACGCTTTGACGTAAACCACGGGTTCTCCTCGCTCCACGGCGGACGAATATCGCCACAACTCTTGCACACGCCATCCGGGTGACCTACATTACAGTCGGACAACCGACCGAGATTTGAGCGAAGGAACCGGCGATGACCGATATCGATGTTGTGGTGGTAGGTGCCGGTCTCGCCGGCCTGACCGCGGCCAGGGAGCTCACCGCGGCAGGCCGCACGGTGCGGGTGCTCGAGGCGCGAAACCGGGTGGCCGGGCGTAACGCAGGCGGCACCCTGTCGAACGGGGTTCCGGTCGAGATGGGCGGACAGTGGATCGGCCGGACCCAGACCGAGGTCCTGAAACTGGTCGCCGAACTCGGCCTCGAGACCTTCCCGACCTACGACGAGGGGGAGTCGGTGACCCGCTACCAGGGCACTGTCACCCGCTACGGCGACGAAACCTTCGGCCTCTCCGACGCGGCCGCCGTGGAGGTGGGCCGCCTGCAGGCCGAACTCGAGGCGATCGCCGCCACCGTCTCGCTGTCCTCGCCCTGGACCGCGCCGGACGCGGCCGAGCTGGATCGCCGAACCCTCGACGAGTGGTTGCGCGCGAACACCGACAACGAGGAGGTACTGGCGTTCTGGGCCGCGGTCGTGCCCGCGCTGTTCTCCGCCGAGTCCGCGGAGATGTCGCTGCTGCACTTCCTGTTCTACCTCAAGTCCGGGGGCATGCTCGATGTCCTCGTCGGCGTCACCGGCGGTGCGCAGGAGTTGCGGGTCGTCGGCGGCACGCACCAGATCTCCGAACGGCTCGCCTCGGCGCTCGGTGACGAGGTCGTCCTGCTCGACGCCCCGGTGTCGGCCATCGCCCACGACGAGAACGGTGTGCGGGTCACCTATTCCGGTGGGACGATCGCCGCCGGGCATGTCATCGTGGCGATTCCGCCGACCCTGGCCGGCCGCCTGCGCTACCAGCCCGCCCTGCCCGCCACACGCGACGGTCTCACCCAGCAGATCCCGATGGGGTCGGTCATCAAGGTCCAGATCGCCTACCCGACGCCGTTCTGGCGCGACGCAGGCCTGAACGGATTCGCCTTCGACCTCGACGGCGCCATCAGCGTCACCGTCGACAACTCCCCGCCGGACGGGTCGTGCGGGGTGATCGTCGCGTTCTTCGAGGGCGCGCACGCGCGCACGGCGGCGAGCTGGAGCATCGGCGAACGACGTGCCGCCGCGGTGGCCACCCTGACCGAGCTGTTCGGTCCCCGAGCCGCCGATCCGATCGACTACGTCGAATTGAACTGGATGGAAGAGGAATACACCCGCGGTTGTTACGGCGGCCGGTTGGGCGCCGGGGTGTGGACGCAGTACGGAGCGGCGCTGTCGGCGCCGATCGGGCGGATCCACTGGGCGGGCGCGGAGACGGCCGAGGTGTGGAACGGCTACATGGACGGCGCGGTCCGGTCCGGTCACCGCGCGGCGGCCGAAGTCCTCGCCCGTATCGATTCCTGACGGAGGCTCATCATGACGACATCAACCGAACGTATCGCTGTCCCGCCGCTGGACTCCGCTGTCGTGCGACTGCAGCACGGCGAGCAGACCTGGGCGGCACTGTCCCTGCGGGACCGCCTCGATCTGCTGACCGCGCTGTCGGAGGCCACGCGCGCCCACGCGCAGGAGTGGGTCGACGTCGCCTGCCGTATCAAGAAACTTCCGGCAGATTCACCGCTGGTCGGTGAGGAATGGATCAGTGGGCCGTACGCGATGCTCAGCAGCATCGGCGCGCTGTCGGCGTCGCTGACCGCGATTCTCGAGGGCCGAAGTCCCCTCGACGGCTTCGGTCAGTCCCGCGCGCCCGGCGATCGTCTCGCGGTTCGGGTGCTGCCGCACAACATCTTCGATCGACTGCTGCTCAACGGGTTCTCCGCCGAGGTGTGGACCATGCCCGGTGTGTCACCGGCCGAGTTGCGCGACACCGCGGGACTGGCCCAGCGCAGGCCCGCCGACACCGACGGTGTCGGTGTCGTTCTGGGGGCGGGCAACATCTTCTCGATCGCGCCGCTGGACACGCTCTACGAACTGTTCGCGCACAACCGGGTCGTGTTGCTCAAGCTCAACCCGATCACCGATCCGCTGCTGCCGGTGTTCGAGAAGGTCTTCGCTCGTTTCATCGAACTCGGACTCGTCGAGATCGTGACCGGCGGTGTGGATGTCGGGCACGCCGCGGTGACCCATCCAGGGATCGGGCACATCCATATCACCGGCAGTGTGAAGTCCCATGATGCCATCGTGTTCGGTTCCGGTGTGGATGGTCTGGCCCGCAGGCATCGCGGAGAAGTGTTGCTGGACAAGCCGATCACCAGCGAACTCGGTGGGGTGTCGCCGACGATCGTGGTGCCGGGGAAGTGGTCGGCGCGTGATCTCGACTATCAGGCCGAGCACATCGTCACCCAGAAGCTGCACAACAACGGCTACAACTGCGTCGCCTCCCAGGTGCTGGTGCTCAGCAGCGACTGGGCGCAGAAGGACGCGTTCCTGGCCGCACTGCGGACGGCATTCGCGAAAGCACCCGACCGCGCGCCCTACTATCCCGGGAGCGATGATCGCTGCGCGAAGGCGGTGACCGATCATCCCGGCGCCGAACGCATCGCCGACCGGGTTCTCCTGGACGGCCTCGTCGCCGACGACATCGCCTTCGACGAGGAGTATTTCGGCCCGGTTCTCGCTGTCACCTATCAGCCGGGGGAGGGCCGCGAATTCCTCGATAACGCAGTCGAATTCGCCAACCGGCGATTGTCGGGCACCCTCGGCGCGAATATCGTCATCCATCCCCGCACCGAGCGTGGGCTCGGCACCGGATTCACCGACGCGATCGCCGCACTGCGCTACGGCACCATCGCGATCAACGCCTGGACCGGTGTCGGCTATCTCACCGCCCGCGCGACCTGGGGTGCCTTCCCCGGCCACACGATCGACGACGCACAGAGCGGAATCGGGGTCGTGCACAACGGTGTCCTGCTCGACCACACCGAACGAACCGTGGTCCACGGCCCGTTCCGTCCGTTCCCGCGCTCGGTGTTGTGCGGCGAGTTCACGATGTCCCCGCGTCCGCCGTGGTTCGTCACCAACCGGACCGCCGCGACCACCGGCCGCAGGCTCGCCGCGTTCGCGGGCGCCCCTGGTTGGCGGAAGCTGCCGGGTATCTTCCTGTCGGCTCTGCGCGGATAACGGCGCGCCCGGTGCGTTCTTCGTACCGATTGCCAGCTAACTCCCAGCTGAGACCGAGCCGGCCCGGAGGAACCGGCACAACGATGGGCGGAGTCGAAAGTCGAACATCCGACGAGCAACACACGCCCGTCGACCGGATTCGAAGGAGAACTCCGTGAACGTTGTCAGGACCACAGCGGCGAAGGTGGCCATCGCCGGAGGTGTCGCCGCTGCACTGATCGGACTCGGCGCCGGAGCCGCCAGTGCACAGCCGCACGACAGCCCCGACCAGGGGCGTCCGGGCCCCGCTCAGCAGCACAACCCCGGCCCGAACCAAGGACCACAGCAGCACGGCTTCTGGTTCTTCGACCGCTGGGTGCCGGTGCCCTGGTGACCGGACCGGCCGTTCACCGACCACGGTGAACGGCCGCTCCATCGATGCCGCTTGGCTATCATCGGCGAGTGTGCAGCTACAGGTGAACGACGTCTACGGCGGAGTGGTGGGTACGGTGCTCACCAGCGTCATGCTGGCGGCCGTTCCGGCGGATCAGTCGCCGATGTATGCGGCAGCGTGGATCGTGGCGAGTGTGGCCATCGCCGCGGTCACGCGCAGCTACGGCCAGCATGTCTCCACGCACCAGGCCGGGTCGAGGTCGGGGTTCTTGGTCGATCTCGGTCGCACCATGCTCACCGGCATACCGATGGTCATCGCGTGCGTGCCGACGCTGATCGTGCTGTTGCTCGCGCATTTCGCGGGGTGGAGCGACGACGTCTTCCATTCCGACGGTTCGGTGACTCCCGGCTACACCACGATGGCGCTGGGACTCAACGCTGCGATCCTGTTCTGCTGGGGCATGGTGGCGGCACGGGTCGGCGGATACTCCCGATGGGGTGCCTGCGGGGTGGGCATCGTCAACACCACCCTCGGACTGGCGGTCGTCGTACTCAACGTCATCCTCAATTAGCCCATTCGGCGACGTCTGCTTCCCCCGTGCGGGCAATAGTGGCACCCCCGATGTGGTCGGCGCAGTATCGAGGTGCCGACGAGATCTCGGGTTGGGTCCGCTGTCAGTGCGCTGTGCTGAAATTGCTGTATGACAACAACTTCCGTCATCGAATTCGACGTCGTCGCCACTACCGGCAGTGGGTGGGTCGCGTTGTGGGATGCGGCGTCCTTCGCCCATGTGACCGATCAGGCCGGCTGGGAGATGGAGCTGATCGAACCGGACGAGGCGGGGCATCTGTCGGGTGGTCATCTCGTTCCGCTGAACATCCTGTGCGACGGTCGCTACGGAGTGCGCGTGCGATGCGGTGCGGAGTTTGCTCCGGTGTTGGACGAGCGGGAAGCCGCCTATCGGAAGTTGGAATCGGAGCCGTACCTGTTCCGGTCGACCGGGACCGTGCACGTGACGGGAGCGGAGTTCATCGGCACCTACGAGGATGAGGAGCCGCCGCAGGCGTTCATCCTGCCCGCAGGGGAGTACACCGTGACTGTGCACCTGCTGGATTGGGAACAGGAGCCCGGCATGGTCCTGCCCGACGGCGCGCCGGACGCACTGCCCGACTTCGTCGTCCTCGTCGGTCCGAAGACCGGCGAGCAGTTCCGTCGGGACGAGGTAACCTTCGACGACATCTGACCGAACGGGCGGAGCCGGACGAGGCTGCGGAGATCGACACTCCCTACCGCGGCGAGGCCGACGCACGGGAATCGGCCCTTTCCTCGAGACGGGCCAGCTCAGGTCGCTTGGCGACACGACCGTCGCCGGAGGAGCGTCCGGTCAGGCGGCGAAGCAGCCATGGTCCGAGAAAGGTTGCCAGCCAGCGTAGCTCGGTGCCGACCAATGCTGCTGGATGCGGCTGAGGCAGTGGCGTGGACAGAGGTGTGGTCCAGCTGTCGTCGGATCCGGGCAGCCGCAGTGCCTCGGCCAGTGCATCGGCGATGCGCTGGTGCCCCAATGGGCTGGCATGTAGCCGGTCCGAGGACCACAGGCGCGGATCGGTGACTACCGCGTGATCACAGGTTTCTGCCACGACCACGCCATGGCGTGCGGCGGCCTCCCGGATCACCGCGTTGAGCGCGACGGTGCGTGCGGCGACGGGCCGGGCCAGGGGCGTGATGCGGGTGATATCGGGAAAGGTCAGCGTCGCCACCGTCGCACCGTTGCCGGTCAAAGCCTCGAACATCGCCTCGAGATGCTGACCCACCGCATCGGCGTCGAAACCTGGCCGCAGCAGATCGTTCACGCCGGCGATCACGGTGGCGACGTCGGGGCGCAGCGCCACAGCGGCATCGAGCTGTTCCTGGCGAACCTGGCTGGCGAGTTTGCCGCGTACGGCCAGATTGGCGTAGAGCAGAGACGGGTTCGCTCTGGCCATCGACGTCGCGAGCCGGTCGGCCAGCCCGATCACACCGGTTCGGTCGTCGCCGTCGCCGACACCTTCACTCTGGCTGTCGCCCAACGCGACATACCGTGCGAAGACGGGCGCGCTGTGCGGGTCGCTCATGCCGAGGTCTTGCCTTCGATAGCCTCCCGCGCCTCCTGCTGGATCCGCGGGTACTCCTGGGCCATCCGGGCGGCGAGCGCCTGGGCCGCAGAAAGCGGTCGCACCATCACCGTGAACGCATCGATCTTGCCGTCGGCGTCGAAGTGCAGGAAATCGCAGCCCGACAGCTGTAACCCGTCCACGGTGGCCTCGAACACCAGTGCATGGTCGCGACCGTCGGCAGCGGCGATCTCCCGCACGTACCGGAAGTTCTCGAAGACCCGCAACACCGCCCGCAGGATTGCCGCCGTCACTGCCTTGCCCGGGTACGGCGCGAAGGCGACGGGACTGGTGAACACCACATTGTCGGCCAGCAACGCTTCCATAGCGTCCGGGTCCCGGGCCTCCACCGCGGTTCGGAAAGGATGCACCGTGCCTCCTAGGCAAATAATTGACTAATTTCCGTCGAGGCTAGCGGTGAACCACCGCGAGTGTCCAGGGGCAAACAACTACTCAACTTGAATAGTCTCGATCCTGCTAGGGTGGCCGGATGGCGTTACGACACGCGGTGCTCGCCGCTCTTCTCGAGGGGGAAGCCTCCGGCTACGACCTGGCCAAGGAGTTCGATGCCTCGGTGGCGAACTTCTGGATGTCGACCCCGCAACAGCTGTACAAAGAGCTCGAGCGCATGACGGCCGAGGGCCTGATCGATGCGCGGGTGGTCGAGCAGGAGAAGCGCCCGAACAAGCGGCTGCACTCCATCACCGATGCCGGCCGAGACGCGTTGCACGCCTTTATCGCCGATCCCACCAGGCCCACGGTTATCCGCGACGAGATGCTGGTGAAGGTGCAGGGGATGGAGTCCGGCGACGAGTCGGCCGTCGAGGCTGTCCTCATCGAGCGCCTTGGCTGGGCACAGGCCAAACTCGCTCGATATGAGCGGCTCCGCGTGCGCCTGCTCGACGGCCGAAGCGAACATGCCTATCTGAGCGAGGCCGAGCGGGTCGGCTCCTACCTGACCCTGCTGCGCGGAATCTCCTTCGAGCAGGAGAACATCCGCTGGTCCGAGTTCAGCCTGGCCGCCATCCGGCAGCGTCGAGCGTCGGCGGCGAACAGTCCGGCCGCCGACCCGCAGCCTTGACAACCTGCTCGATCGCGCTGAGCTGACCATGCCAAGTCGCTGACTTGGAACTTTGGCTGTTTCAGTCCGCAGGGATATCGCCACGTCGTAGCCTCGGTGCGTGAAATGTGCGGTGCTGGTCCGATGCGGGGTTGTCGCGCTGGTCGTGATGGCGACCGGTGGGTTGCCGAGTCCAGCTTCGGCCGATCCGGTCGCGCAGTTCCTGGAGATCGAGCGGACCGCCGTCGCCCGCGCGCAGTGTGGGGAAGGTTCCCTGCCGGAGACCGGCGTGCAGGGCGAGGTTCCGCTGGCCGACCGCAACAGTGGTCGCAGCCAGCAGGGGTATCGCTGCAATCTGACGCTGGTCGGCCGGTATCAGGGCCAGGGGGCAGGCATCGTCAGCCCGACCTACGGGCACTGCTCCTACACCGGGTCCAACTGGCCGATGGGTTTCCTCTCCGACCATCCCGGGGTCCAAGTGCTCGATGCTTCCGATCCGGCGAATCCGAGACTGTCGACCACCCTGACCGAACCGGCGATGCAGGGCGGCACGTGGGAATCGTTGAAGGTGAACCACGAACGTGGGTTGCTCGCCGCGACCGGTGTCGGAATCGGGTACGGCGCCGGCTATTTCTCCATCTACGACATCTCCGAGGATTGCGCGCACCCGCGACTGCTCAACAGCGGGCCCGGTTCGCAGCTGACGATGCCGCTGCCGATCACCACGCACGAGGGTGGATTCTCACCCGACGGCCGAACCTATTGGGCGGCAGGCACTCTGCCGCCCGGATTGCTGCACGCGATCGATGTCGGCGACCCGAGCAATCCGCGCGTGATCTGGACTGGATCGACAGGTCTGTCCAATCACGGGTTCGGCATCAGCCCCGACGGAAACCGCATGTACGTGTCGACGCTGGCCGGTATCACGGTGCTCGACATCAGTGCCGTGCAACGCCGCGACCCGAATCCTGTTGTGCCGCACATCTCCCAGCGGTTCTGGCTCGACGGACAATTCACCCAGCACACGATTCCGATCACCAAGGACGGCGAGCCGTTCATCCTGACCGTCGACGAGGCGGGCTCGGGCGGGGTCAAGATCATGGACATCGCCGACGAACGAGATATTCGCCTGGTCGACACCATCAAGCTCGAGATCAATCTGCCCGAGAACGCCGACCGGTGGGCGCAATCGGCGCAGGGGGAGGGCCTGTTCGGGTACGACGCGCACTATTGTTCGGTGGATCGGGCCGAAGATCCCACCACGCTCGCATGCGGCTGGATTCAGTCCGGCATCAGGGTTTTCGATATTCGTGACCTGCGCGATGTCCGCGAGATCGCCTACTACAACCCGCCAGGGCAGGTCGGCAAGAAGCAGCAGCTGGTCAATTCCCTGCACGCCGACACCCACCCGATCCTGATGGCGCCACCACTGACCGGAACCATCGCCGTCGGTCGTGCGCTGCTCGAAGGTGCCATCTCGGCGGGCGACCTCACCAGCGACCGAGAGAAACTCATCGGCGCCGATCTGTCGGCGGACTGGTGCTTCTCGCCACCGGAGTTCCACGGTTCACAACTGTGGGTCAGCTGCATGGACAACGGATTCATGGTGCTCGACCTGAACGAATCGGTGTACCCGCCGCGATGACACGGACAACGGTATCGGCTGTCGCCCTTGTTCTTTCGATGCTGCTCGGCGTCGGCGTCGGCGCGCTGTGGTCGCCGTGTTCGGAGAAGCCCGCGGCCACGGTACTCACGCCGACGGAGATCGGATTCGCCCAGGACATGGCCGCCCACCATGAACAGGCGATCGTGCTGTGCGACGCGGTGACCACCGGCGTCGATCCGTCCGTCACCGCGCTGTGCGGGCAGATCCGGACCACCCAACTGAACGAGATCGGTGTACTGCGCGGCTGGCTGCACCTGCTCGACCAGCCGCAGGCAGCCGCGGTACCGATGGCGTGGATGAGCGGTCACCAGCACGGGCCGAATGCGCTGATGCCGGGGATGGCGACCTGGGCCGAGGTCGACGAACTGCGCAGATTGCCGGATCCGCGCGCCGCCGAGGCTCGCCTGCTGCAGTTGATGATTCGCCATCATCGCGGCGGGATCGAAATGGCCAACTATGCCGCGCTGCACGCCTCGTCGATGTCGGTGATCCAGGTCGCCGGGCAGATGGCCAACGAGCAGAGCGGCGAGTTGTCGGCGATGTCGGTGCTGCTGGCCCGCCGCGACGGTCAGGCGCTGCCCTATCCGTGAGTGCCGGGCCCGGCCGAGATCGCGGCGAGCAGTAGCGTTCGCGCCTGCGGCCAGCCGACGACACTGGCCGAGGCGATCGGCAGCGGCGCCATGACGACCAGGCCCCGCATCGTGGCGACGCACGTCAGGATCCAGTCGGCGAAGTCGGGTCGGGTAGCCAGGTCGGGCAGCGCCTGCTCGGCCATCGCGATGGCCAGCGCGTGCGCGGTGTCGACTCCCGCGGCGATGTGCTCGCGCAATTCGGCATCGGTGCGCGCGGCGAGGAGCAATTCGGTGATGACGTGGGCGATCGGGAGATTGTGGATCTCCCACAGCATGTCGAGCGCTTCTTCGCACCGCTGCGGCCCGGCGTCGGGTAGCGCGCGCATTCTTTCCTGCGCCTGCTCGGACAACCCTACCGCGAGCTGCAACAGCGCGGCCTCCACCAGCGCGGTCTTGGTGGGGAAATGATGCTGCAGTGCCCCTTGGCTCACGCCGGCCCTGCGCGCGACCGCGCGGGCGGAAGTGCCCGCGTACCCGCATTCCTCCAGGGTCGCCACGGTCGCGTCGAGGATCGCCTCGCGCGCCACCGTGTGCTTGGCCGCGCGGGTCACCGCGGCCGCTCCGGAATGATCTCCATCCCGTGAGCATAGGTAATCCCACACAACGCGTGAGCGGCTCATTTCCGATTCGGTCTCGGCGTGATCGGCACGCTGACCTCGAAGCCGGCTGATCAGCGCGAGCACTCAGGCCCGCGCGGGTAGTTGCACCGTGACGCACAGCCCGCCGGCGGGGCGGGGGGTGAGGGTGAGGGTTCCGGCATGTGCCCGGGTGATGCTGTTGACGATCGCCAGGCCGAGCCCGACTCCGGCGTGGTGGGTGCGGATGCGTTCGGTGCCGCGCTGAAACGGCTCGACCAGGGTGGATACCAGCGCAGGGGTGAGCGGGATGCCGGTGTTCTCGACGGTGAGCGTCACAGTCCCGGGGGACGCGCTGGTCCTGACCGACACGGCGCCCCGGCTCGGCAGGTTGTGGACGATCGCGTTGTGCACGAGGTTCGTCGTCATCTGCAGCAGCAGGGCGTGGGAGCCGATGGTGGGGGCCATGTCACCGGAGGTCTCGAGGGTGATGTCGTGCTCCTCCGCGAGGGAAAGCAGCGTTTCGGTGGCTTCTTCCGCGAGGAGCGACAGGTCGACATCGTCTCGGGTGAAGGACAGTTGATCGGCGCGGCTGAGCAGGAGCAAGGCTTCGGTGAGGTCGATCGCCCGGGTGTTGACGGCGTGCAGCCGGTCGACCAGTTCGCCGGTGTCGCGGCTGCGATCGTCGCGGGCCACGTCCAGAAGTGTCTTGGTGATCGCCAGCGGGGTGCGCAGTTCATGGGAGGCGTTGGCGGCGAATCGCTGTTCTTCGGCGACGTGTGCCTCGAGCCGGGCCAGCATGGTGTCGAAGACGTCGGCGAGTTCGCGGAACTCGTCCCGGCGCCCAGGTAGCCGGATGCGGTGGGACAGTGAGCCGTTCGCGGCCATGCGGGTCGCGGCGGTGATGCGCGACAGCGGCGTGAGCATCCGTCCGGCGAGAATCCACCCTCCGGCGAGACCGAACGCCAGGAGAAATGCCAGTACCACGGTCACGAATGGTGCGAAGGCGCGCAGCAGGCTGCCCCGGTCGATCCAGAAGTCGCCGGTGGCGGTCTGGATCCAGCCGTCGGGGAGGTAGTACAGGTAGAAGACGAACACGGCGGCGATCAGCAAGGTGCCGACGAGCATGATGAAACCGGCGTAGCTGAGGGTGAGCTTGAGGCGAACGCTCAATCCAGGCCCTCTATCCACGGTTTCCTCCGTTGCGCCCGGTGCTGATGCGGTATCCGACGCCGGCGACGGTAGCGATGATCCAGGGTTCGCCGAGACGTTTGCGCAGGGCCGAGACGGTGATCCGCACGGCATTGGTGAACGGGTCCGCGTTCTCGTCCCACGCCCGTTCCAGGAGTTCTTCGGCGCTGACGACACCACCCTCGGCGGCGACGAGGACTTCGAGCACCGCGAACTGCTTGCGTGTCAACGCGACGAAGTGGCCGTCGCGGAAGACCTCGCGGCGGAACGGATCCAGCCGCAGGCCCGCGATCTCCCACACCGGTGGTCTGCTGTGGGCGCGCCTGCGGTCGAGTGCCCTGAGCCGGAGAACGAGTTCACGCAGATCGAACGGTTTGGTGAGGTAGTCGTCGGCGCCGAGCCCGAACCCGCTCGCCTTGTCGTCGAGCCGGTCGGCGGCGGTGAGCATCAGGATCGGCATGCCGCTGCCGGAGGCGACGATGTGTTCGGCGATCTCGTCACCGGAGGGGCCGGGGATGTCGCGGTCGAGGACGGCGATGTCGTAGGTGTTGATGCTCAGCAGTTCCAGGGCGGTGTCACCGTCACCGGCGGTGTCGGCGGCGATCGCGGCCAGGCGAAGGCCATCGCGGATGGCTTCGGCCAGAAGGGGTTCGTCCTCGACGATCAGTACGCGCATAGACTCTCGACTCTCCCCGACGGGCGATATCGTCGGCGTATCGAAAACTGGATACGTGCAGGCAACAGCTCGCTGCCTTGACTGAAGGTATGAACCCTAGCGGACCAGCACCAACAGCCCCTCGCCGTTTCCGGCCGACCGAGGATCCGAGGATGCGGCCGTGATCAGCACACTCGAGACGGACGTGCCCGCCGCCCCACGGGCAGGCCGGTATCCGCCGGCGCAGCTCGCGTTCCGATTCAGCGTCCTGTATTTCGGTCTGTTCTGCCTGCTCAACAGCTATATCCCCTTCGCGCTGTTCGGCATCCTCAGCCAGTGGACCCGCAGGTACACCGGGCCGTGGAACATGTCCCTGACCGACCCCGTCACCGGGTGGGTGGGCAGAACGGTCTTCGGGGTCGACGCGGTACAGCATGCGGACTCCGGAGCCGGCGACCAGGCGGCTGTCTGGGTGCTGGTGTTCTGCCTCCTGATTGTCGCGGCCGTGGGCACCGCCGTGTGGACGGCGTTCGACAGTCGCACCTCCCACCCCCGCCTGTCGGCGTGGTTCACGCTGTTTCTGCGGGTGTGCCTGGGCGGGCAGATGCTGGGGTTCGGGTTCGCCAAGCTGATCCCCACCCAGATGCCGGGCCCGACGCTGGCGCAGCTGTTGCAGCCCTATGGCGATATGAGTCCGGCCTCGGTGCTGTGGCTGCAGGTCGGCAGCTCCTATCCGTACGAGATGACGCTCGGGGCGGTGGAAGTCGTGGCCGGGCTGCTGCTGTTCGTGCCGCGGACCGCGGTGCTCGGTGCGGCAGTGAGCCTGGCGAGCACGGCGCAAATTCTGCTGCTGAACATGACGTTCGACATCCCGGAGAAGCTGCTCGCCGCGCACCTGCTGCTGATCAGCCTGGTCCTGCTCGTCCCGTACCTGCGGCGACTCGTGAATGTGTTCGTGCTGGACCGCGCGTGTGCACCGCTGACCCAGCCCCCGCTGTTCACCGACGACCGGAAGAACCGCGTCGCACTGTGGATTCAGGTGGCCCTCGGTATCTGGATCGCCGTGGGTAGTGGCTATGACCGGTGGGTGGTCTGGCAAGAACAGTACGGTGCGGCCAGCCCCAAGTCCGAGCTGTACGGAATCTGGGAAGTGCGGGACTTCACCATCGACGGACTGTCGGTGCCGCCGCTGACGACCGACGAGAATCGTTGGCAGCGACTAGTTTTCGACGACCCCGGGCAGGCGACCTACCAGCGGATGAACGGTGAGCTGGTGCCGGTGCAGGCGGCCTTCCGCCCTGCCGGACAGCTGGAACTCACCACGCTGGCCGACGGAGAAGCTGGGCGCGGAACACTTTTCGCGACGCTGACCACCGAGCAACTCACCCCAGACCGGCTGTCACTGCGCGGAACACTGCACGACCGCTCGGTCACGATCACCCTGGACCGGGTGGACCCCAGCGTGCTTACTCTGCGCAGCCGCGGATTCCACTGGGTGCAGGACTACCCGTACTTCCGGTAGCCGAATGTGGCCACATCGAGTCGAATGATCTGTGTCGATACGCGAGGTAACAAGTGAATGAGCTCGAGCCGTACGAATTATCGGTGGGGCGACGCGTGGCGTTGACGGCCGCTTCTGTGGTGATCAATCTGCTGGCGGTCGCGGCGATCTTCGCGTTCTTCGGTGGCGTCCTCGCGGTCATCATCGGCGGCGTCGCCTTGGCGCAGGAGGACTCGGACGCCCCCGAACCCACTGTTCCGATGTGTGACGGCGAACCCATGACGACGGACACGCTGTGCATCACGTTCCAGAACGGCAAGGCCTTCAAGCAGACCTACCCGGACAAGATGCGGGAGCTGCAAGAAGACGAAGATGACGGGGTCGGCACGGTCGTAGCCGGTGGCGCGTCGATCGTCGGCGGCCTCGCTGTGATCATGGTCGCCAGATACCTGAATCCGAGGATCGACCGGGCCTCGAAGTCGCCTGCTGCCGAAGTGGATCGGCCGGCGCCGACGCCCAGCAGCTCAGCGCGGCCCATGCCGGTGCCACCACCGCCCGTGGAAGCTGTGTCACATGACTACCGCGCGCTGTTGACTTTGGTGATGGGCAGTAGCAGCACAGCCGAACGACTGATCGACTACGAGCGTCGCATGTTTCCCGGCCTGGATCGTCAAACGCTGATCGCGAAAGCGATCGACCGGTTGCTCTGGGAGCGTCAGCGCCATAGCTGAATCGCCGGCAGTCTCTCGCTGGGGGCGCGGATTCGACTGCACGCCAACGCTGTACGAGCTGCGTCACACTTCGAAATTGCCAGACGGGTAGACCCGTATCGTCAGTGCGATGAACGGGTATCTGCTGGCCGCGGGCCTGACCGCGGCGGTGGTGTCGGCGATCCACATCGTCGCCGGGCACGTCGATCCGGTGCGGCCGCTGCTGGCCAGCTCGCTGGCCGATGTCCCGAAGCGAACCATGCACGCGGTGTGGCACATGGTGAGCGTGGACCTCGTCGCCACCGCGGCGACGCTGCTCGCGCTGGCGTGGTGGGAGCCGGCGGGGACCGAGCTGGTCGCGATGCTGACCGGCGCTCGATTTGCCGCCTATACGGTCGTTTTCCTGGTGATCGCGTCGCGCCTGCCAGGCCGCGCGCCGTTGTTCCGCCTTCCTCAGTGGATCCTGCTGGCGCCGGTGGCGATTCTGGCCGGGCTCGGGGGTTGGTGAACGGTCATGGCGTCGATTCGAGCTGCTGTTTGAGAGTGCGCAGGGTGCGGTGGATGTTCTTGCGCTGGAACTCCACAAAGGTGTCGCCACCGGTGGCGACCCGGTCGAAGACCTGCACCACCGCATTCGGCCACCGCCCGCGATCGTCGTGCCAGGTCTCGGTGACCCGGGTGCCGCCGTCCTCCGGCGCGAATCGGTACTCCCAGGTGGCGATCCCGCCGCGCAGCCACGGCCGCCGGACACCGATCGCCTCGACCCGGAACGCGAACCGCTGCCCAGGATCCGCCGCGATCACCACGCAGCGAGTCATCCAGCGCGCAGTGCCCCGCTTGTTGAACCCCTCGAATTCCATTCCGACATACGTGGACTCGCGCTCCTGCATGACCTTCGCGCCGCGGTTCTCCGGACTCCACCGCCCCATCAGGGTCGGATCGCTGACCTGGCGGTAGACCGACGCCGGGTCGGCGGCGATGTCGATGTTGTCGGATACCGTCATGATGCGACTCATGGACCCGAACCTACCGGCAACCTCACCTGAGCCCGGCGCGTCAGCGGGTACGCAGGGGAGCGCCGACGTGATGCAGGTGTTTCAGCGCCTCGTGGTACGAGGAGATCAGTCCGGTTTCGTGGTAGGGCACGCCGATTTCGGCGCAGTAGTCGCGGACGATCGGCTGGGCGCGGCGCAGGTTCGGTGTCGGCATGCTCGGGAACAGATGGTGTTCGATCTGGTAGTTGAGCCCGCCGAGGGCGAGGTCGATCAACCCGCCGCCCCGGACGTTGCGGGAGGTCAGGACCTGGCGGCGGAGGTAGTCGGGGCGGTCGTTGCCGGTCAAGGTCGGCATGCCCTTGTGGTTCGGGGCGAAGATGCAGCCCATGTACAGGCCGAAGAGGCCTTGGTGGACAGCGAAGAACGCGAGGGCCTTGTCGGCGGGCAGCACCGCGAACAGCGTGGCCAGGTAGACGGCGAAGTGGCCCAACAGCAGCGCGCCTTCCCATCCGCGGTGTTTGACCGACCGATTTCCGAGCGCCCGCACGCCGGCCACATGGAGGTTCAGGCCCTCCAGCAGGAGGAGGGGGAAGAACAGGAACGCCTGTGCCCTCCCGATGAGGCGAGGCAGACCGCGGCTCGACCGTGCCTGCTGCTGTGACCAGACCAGAATGTCGGGCGCGACATCGGGGTCGAGTTCCTCGTGGTTCGGGTTGGCGTGATGCCGGGTGTGCTTGTCCTGCCACCAGCCGTAGCCGAGGCCGATGCCCGCGTTGCCGACGAGTCGCCCGACGAGCTCCGTCGGCTGCCGTAGCCGGAAGACCTGGCGGTGGGCGACATCATGCATGACGAGTGCGATCTGAGCGAACGTCACGGCCATGAACCCGGCGACCAGCAGCGTCCACCACGAATCGCCGACAAGCACGAACGCCGCCCAGCCCGCCACGAACGCGACCCCGGCGAGGCTGAGCCGGACGGCGTAATAGCCGGGCCGCCGGTTCATCAGCCCCGCATCGGAAATCCGGCGCAACAGACGGGCGTAATCACCGTCGGCCCCGCGCCGCGGTGACGGTGGAGATGACTCGGGGACCAGAGCAGATGTCGTCATGACTCCGAAGCTAACGACGAGAATCTCGTTGCTCGTAATCCCTTGGTATGGCCTGGAATCACACTGTGGAGTGAGACCGGATGTCCCCTCCGGTTGTGGGTGCCCGCGTCAGCGTGCCTTGCGGACCAGGGGCGGGGTCCAGGTTCCGTCGAGAGCTTCGGCGCGCGGTGCGTACAAGCGCATGGTGATACCGACCGGGCCACTGGGCGCCGGTAGCCAGTTCGATTCGTGGTCAGGCCCCGGGTTCTTGCGGGAGACGTAGATGTCGAGCGATCCGTCCGGATTGTGCTGCAAGGAATCTCGGTCGCCGAGAGCGAATCGGTCGAGTTCGTTGGGGATCTGGAACCCCTCGGCGTCGTACATCGTGATCGACCAGAATGCCGCTGCCGGTGGCAGTTTCCCCGCGTCGAAGTGGATCACGTAGTCGGTGTCGCCGACGAGTGGCTCGCCGTCGGCGTCGGTGACCAGCAGCGGATAGATCGCGTCTTCGGGCGGGTTGGCGCCCAGACCCGCCAGCGTGATGGCGGACCGCTTGACGTAGTCGTTGCCGTAGACGCCGATGGTGCCGAGCACGCTGACCCACCCGTTGACCGGCGCGGCCAGCGTGGTCGGCGACGCGGCCACTGCGGCCCGCGCCGCCGTGACGCCTGCTTCGATCGCTTCGAGGTCCGCGGGGGAGAAGCGGGTCTCGTCGAAGTCCTGACCGGGTGTGATGCCCAGCAGTGCGATGCGCGCGAGCTGGGAGAAGTCGGTGCTGTGCGGCGGGTCGACCTTCAACGCCGCGGCGGCGCGGCCGAAGAACTCCGTCGCCGACATCGCGTTGACCTGCCGCAGCGGTTCGGTCTCGGTGACCAGGGCGGGATCCGGCTGAAACGGCGCCGGGTCGGCCAGTTCGGTGATCTGCAGACCGTCCTGGAACGTGTTGACCGCCGCGTAGTCGGCGGGCCCGTTGGTTTGGGTTCGGCCGATCATCCAGGCGTGGGGGGTGGGGGCGTGAATCACCGGGACTCCGGCAGGCAGGTCGCCGCTGTATCCGGGCCCCACGATGATGAAGTCTTGTTCGGCGGTGCCGGTCGTCCGTTTGCCCGGGTTGGCGAACACATCGGTCCATGCGTCCAGGATCGGGAGCATGAAATACCGGTCACCGCTGTCGGGAACGTGGACGCGGACGGGACCGCGAGTCAGATCAAGCCACGCCGAGGAATACAGCGTGTCGAAATTCGGCCGCACGACCGCGCGAAAGTCGGCATCCGGGAACTCGCGGATGTGGTGGAACCGGTTCGGAGGTCCGAAAGCCGGGGTGGAGCCGACCGGTGAGTTCGTCTGCTGCTGACGGGTGACATCCATCGTCACCAGCGAGTACAGGTAGACATACGCTTCGTAGCTCAGAGTTTGCAGATCGCAGGACAGTACGCTCACGACGCCTCCGCTGTGGATCGCTCCTGTCGGGATTCAGCTGCTTTCCGAAGGTATCAGGGATGTGTAACGACGCGGTGACGTGGAGTTGCTGTTCAATTCCCCAGGCGAGAATCTCCTCCGCGAGATCTGGCCGGGTCCGCCAGTCCGGCGCCGGTGACGAGGGGAAGGTCGAGCGTCGTTCGGATGCCCGGCGGGGCGGCGACGACGGCGGGGATGGCGTTGACCAGACGCATGGCGGTGCCGACGAGGCTGGCGTGGTTGTGGTCGCCGTGGTCGCTGAACATGGCCAGGTCCAGGGTGTAGTGCGGTTCGCCGGTGATCTCGACGCGATAGGACCCACCGGTGCGGGTCGGCTGCGGCCAGTCGGGGGCGAGGTCGGCACGCAGGCGGGTGACGTGCTCGAGCACGGTCACGGCCCGGTCGCCGACCATGCCCCGCACTTCGAAACGCAGGGCAGCCGCGGTGCCCGCGGCGATGGTGCCCGACTCGATGTCGAATGCCTCCGGCGCGGGCAGTCGCTCGAAACTCTGCGTGACACTGTCGAGTTCGAGGTCGAGTCCGGCCGCGAGCTGGCGCACCACGCTACCCCACGCCAGCGACAACACCCCGGGTTGCAACAGCAGGGGAGTCTCGTGCATCGGTCGGCCGAATCCCATGATGTCGAACATGACCGCCGGATTGTCGTAGGTCGAGTAGTCGACGATCTCGAGGCAGCGCACTTGCTCGACGTAACGGCAGGTTCCCAGCAATGCCAGCGGCAACAGATCATTGGCGAAACCGGGATCGATGCCGTTGACGAACAGCGATGAATTGCCCTGCGCTGCCGCTTGTTCCACCGGTTCGAGAAGATTCGCGGGAAGGACCTCCCACGGATACTGGAGGAACACCGGTGCGCTGGCCACCACATTGATACCGGCGGCGAGCAGCGTGCGCAGATCTTCCAGCGCCTCCAGCAGCCGGTTGTCGGTCATGGCGGTATAGACGACGCAGTCCGGACGCAGCGCCAGGATCTGCGCGGCATCGGTGGTGGCGTGCACGCCGGTCGGCGTGGATGTTCCGGCGAGTTCGGCAGCGTCGCGGCCGGCTTTGGCGGGCCCGGAGACGTGCACGCCGACCAGGTCGAACCGAGGATCGGACAGCACCCCCGCCAGAGCGTGCCGACCGACATTGCCTGTGCCCCAATGCACTACGCGGTGAACCATGGTGTCGTCCTCACAGATCGGGAAGGGGGATGGCGAGATTGGGCGCGATGAGCCCACCGTCGACCTCGAGCACCTTCCCGGTGAGGAAAGCACCCGCGGGGGAGGCGAGAAACAGTGCGGCCGTGGCGATATCGGTCGGCTCGCCGAGGCGCTGCAGCGGGGTCGCCCGCTCCATCTCGGCGCGCATCTGCGCATTGCCCGCGACGATGTCCAGCGCCGAGGTCAGGATCGAGCCCGGCGCGATGGCATTGACCCGGATGCGTGGGCTCAGATCCATCGCGGCGCTGCGGGTGTAATGCGCCAGGGCGGCCTTGGCGGTGGCGTACGCGGCGAACGCGCGCCCCGGCAGCCTCCCCATCGTCGAGGTGATGTTGATGATCGATCCGCTGCCCGTCGTCGCGAGCATCTTCGGCACCGCGGCCCGCACCAGGGCGTGCGCTGTCCCGACGTTGAAGGCGAAAGCCTCGGCGAGGTCGTCGGGGGAGGTGTCGAGCAACGGCCTCGGCAGCGCCCCACCCACGTTGTTGACGACGATGTCCAGGCGGCCGAACCGCTCGACCGCGGCCCCGGCCAGCGCGGTGACCGCGTCTTGATCGGCGAGGTCGGCCACCACGACGAGCGCCTGCCTGCCGGTCGCCTCCACCTGCTCGGCGACCTGCCGCAGATCGGCTTCGGTGCGCGCGGCGATCACCACGTCGGCGCCCGCCTCGGCGAAACCGAGGGCGATCGCGGCGCCGAGGCCGCGTCCCGCCCCGGTGACGACAGCTACCCGGTCGTCGAGCCGGAAGTGGTCGAGAATCATGATCACCCCTTCGTGTCGAATATTCGACTAATATGTGGCGAATAGTCGAAGCAGTGTAGGGCGGGTCGCACCCGCGGACAAGGGGGTGTCATGCCGGAATCCGCGTCGCCACCAACTCGCCGCGTCATCGAGGTGATGGAGCTGCTGGCCCGGAGCGACCGAGCGCTGACTGCCTCGGAAATCGCGGCGGGGCTCTCGCTCGCGCGCGCGACGATCACCGCCGTACTCACCGAACTCACCGGGGCGGGCTGGGTGCACCGCGATCGCGATCGCCGTTTCGGCCCCGGGCCCGCCCTCGCCGCGCTGTCCTCCGCCGGCCGCGAGATCCCGAATGCGACGGTGAGCGCCGAGCTGAAGGCACTGGCGATGGCGGCGGGGTGCGGCGTGACACTGAGTCGAATCACCGACGGCAGGCTTACCGTGGTGGCCAAGGAGTATGCGCTGGGCGCGCGCATCGTCCCCGGACTCGCTGTGGGGCAGTCCATTCCGCTGGCCTATCCGGCGGGTGCCGCGGTGATGCCGTGGCGGGGCGAGCCCGAACGCAGCGCGTGGCTGGCGACGGCGACCGGTCCGGCACGGCGGAGCGCTCCCGCGCTGCTGCGGTTCGTCACCACCCACGGCTGCGCGGTGTTCCGCCCGGACTCCGACGACGCGGGCCTGGTGGACGTGCTCGCGGAGCTGCTCGGTGCGGTCGGGGCCGAGGTGGTCCAGCCGGAACTACGCGCTCGGGTACTTCGCCAGCTGGCGCGTCTCACCGCGCGCCCCTATCGCGAAGCCGACCTCGCCGGCGAGAAGCCACTGCCCGTCAGCTACCTGTCGGCACCGGTGTTCGACAGCTCCGAGGCGCCCTACGAGGTCCAGATCGGTCCGCTGCGCTCCGCGGTCAGCCACACCGACCGTGCGCGGTATGTCGAAACGATCCGGCAGGGCGCCGAGGCAATCTCGATTGCCTACACAACGTCGAGCCGGCTTTCGGCCGATGCCAGGTAGCGCTTGGACCCGACCCCGGCCAGCATCGGATTGGCTACCTGGAGCAGCGGCACAAGGTATGGCTTGCCCGGGTGGGACTGACGGGGCCATTCATACCAGTAGCGCGATGGGTGCGGGCCGGTGCCAGGTCCTGTGGGCAGCGGTAGCCGATCGCCGGGAGTGAGGACCGTGACATGAAGATCGGCGAGGGCATCGGTGGCGGCGTCGGACAAGGTCGCCGCCCGGGTGAGCATCGCCCACCGGTGCAGCGGAACATAGGGTGGCGCGGTGGCCAGTGTCGGCACCGCCAGCGGATTGCGGTCGTAGGTGGAGGCGGCGAGTCCGGCCGGGATGAGCAACGCGGTGACCGTGTCGTCGCATACCAGTTCGACACCGGCTCCGTCGGCGGTGATTTCGGTAGGTAGTCCTCGGTGCTGGTAGGCATCCAGCCAGTCCTGGGCGGTCCGGAGCCGGGATGCCTCCGGCCACGGGTCGGCCCGGGAACCGTTCAGAACCTCCTGCGCGGCGGCGCCGAGCCGGCACTCGTGGTGGCTGTGGTCGAGCCGGTACCGGCGGGCGTCGTCGGGGGAGATCGCCAGTGGCGGAGTGTCACAATCGAACTCCTCGTTCTCGAGTCCCATCAGATCTCCCTGTCGCTCCGTCGTGTCTCCCGCCAGAACGCTACCGATGTCCGACCCGTGTCCGTAGGTTAGTGGGCGAGTTTGAGTCCGACGACGCCGGAAACGATCATGGTCAGGAACACGATCTTCAGTACCGCGACCGGCTCGTCACCGGTGGCCATGGCGTAGGCCACAGTGAGGACCGCGCCGATCCCGACCCAGACCGCGTAGGCGGTGCCGATGGGGAGTTCACGCATCGCGAAGGCCAGGCCGGCCATACTGGCCGCCAGGGCGGTGAAGAACACCACCGATGGCCCGAGCCGGGTGAAGCCTTCGGTCTTGCCCAGGGCGGTGGCCCACACGGCTTCCAGGAATCCGGAGACCACGAGCAGAATCCACGACATGACAAGCCCTCCTCGGGCCGTCTTGTCGCACTCCGGGTACGGCACCCCTCGTCCGGAAGCCCTCTTCCCGGGCTCGATTTCACTGTGGCACGCCGGCTACCGGGCGGCAAGCGATGGTGCCCGACCTCACCACCCGGTCGTCACGGCAGGTCGGCGAAGCGCACGTCGTCGGCTACGGCGGTCGCATGGAGGCCGTCGGCGCCCGGCTGGATGGCCGTCAAGCGTGCACCGAGCGGCAGCCGCTGCAGCGGCACGACGAAGGTCAGGGTCCGGCGCAGCATCGTCAGCGAGAGTGTCGGCCCGCCGACCGCGGACTGGACCGAGACCGGCGTGACCTCGATGCCCTCGTCGGTCGGCGCGACGGTGACGAAGACTGTCGCGGGCACCGACATCCCGGCCACCGGGAATGTTCCGGTGACGCGCAGCCCGTCCGGGCTGTCGGAGATCGATTCCACGCCCGAGGGCGCGAAGCCCCGCACGACGTCGTAGGGAACGACGGCCGTCGCCGTCGCGGTGGCCGCGACCAGGTTCGAGGTGCGGTTGCCGAGCACGTCGCTCAGCGGCGCGGACACGTCGGTCAGCACGACATCGAGGTGGTGGACGGAGATATTCTCCCCACTCCAGTCGCCGACCCGGATATCGATCTCCGGATAGACGCCGTCGGCGGCCTGGGTCAGAAACGGAAACCCGCGGATATCGACATCCGGCCGGTGCGGAAGGTTGTACTCGGCCGCCACCTTGCGGCCGATCTCGTTCTGCACCAACACGACTGCGACCCGATCGCCGCCGATCAGCGCGATCACCGACACGACGATCAGTATCAGCACTGCGCGCATACACTCACCCTCTCGACCATCCCACCATCATGCTGTGCCCACGGGCCCGGTATGCACAGCTCGGCCGCCTGTCACACGGAGCAGTTCGAGTTTGCCCGCGTCGGGGGATGTGGCGGCGGCGGTGTAGGTCACCATGTACAGGTCGGCGCCCGGCACCAGGAGCACGTCGCAGTCGAGCAGAAGTTCTCCGACTTCGGGGTGGATGATCGTCTTCCGATCGGTCACGTGTTGTGCTGTGGTCGCCGTCGCCCAGAGGTGAGCGAAGCCTGGCGAACCTTCTCGCAGGTCCTGGACCAGCCGGTTCAGGCGCGCGTCGGTGGGATAGCGGGTCAGCGCGTCTTTCAGGTCCGCCACGATCGACGCCGCGAACGCCTCGTCTCCGCGCTCGGAACGAATCGGCCGCATCGCCGCACACGCGGCGCCGTGGCCGAAGAGCGCGAGCGCGAGATTTCGTTCCGGTGCCGGGATCACGGCGGGATCGCCGTGCAGAGCTGTCCACATGCTGTTCCACCACACGAGGGACCAGTCGGCGGTGAACACGCCGATCGGGATGTCACCGAGGCGAGTAGTGAGTCGTTGGATGCCGGCGGGAACGTGGTCGCTGATGGTCCCGTCCTGCGGCGGTAGCTGTCCCGCACTGCGATAGAGCTGATCGCGCTCGGCGCGGGACAGTTGCAGAGCCCGGGCGAGCGCCGCGACGACCTGAGGTGAGGGATTGACCGCGCGACCCTGCTCCAGACGCAGCAGATAGTCGACCGACAGCGACGCCAACTGGGCGAGCTCCTCGCGCCGCAGCCCCGGGGCGCGACGGCTCCCGGTGACGGCGAAGCCCGCGTCGAGCGGTGACAGACGGTCGCGCCAGGTGCGCAGAAGCTCGCCGAATCCGGGACGGGCGGAAACCATGGAGCCATTCTCGCCGCTCGGCACCCGACGAGCCTGGGTACTGCCGGTCCTGGTGTCGGGCACGGCACTGGTTCGACCGATCGCGGGCGGCGAATGTCGATGACGACATGAGTAGTAATCCAGTCGAGGAGGTTTTATGCGCACCATCGTCATGACCGGCGCGAGTCGCGGCATCGGGCGGATCGCCGCCGAGCGCGTCCTGCGACGTTCGCCCGATGTGCACCTCGTTGTCGTCGCCCGAGGTTCATCGGGACCCGAGTTGTCGGCAGCGCTGCGCGCGGACGGGCATGAGGTGTCCTCCGTCTCGGCCGATCTCGGTTCGCTCGCGAGCGTCCGGACCGCGGCGATCGAGATCTGCGATCGGCTCGCCGCCGGCGATCTTCCACCGCTGTGCGGCTTCGTCGGCAACGCAGGTATTCAGTACACGAACGCGCAGACCACAGGCCCCGAAGGGCTCGAGGCGACGTTCACAGTCAACGTGTTGGCCAACCACCTTTTCGTCCGGCTGCTGGGGGAGCGCTGCACCGCGCCTGGTCGCATCGTCATCACCGTGAGCGACACCCACTTCGGCGATTTCCGGCACAACATGGGCATGGTTCCAGGCCCGGCCTGGCAATCTCCGGATGCGCTGGCCCGCATCGGCGCCTTCCGGGAGCCGCACACCACAGCCGCTGGGCGTACCGCGTATTCGACAAGCAAACTCGCCGCGATCTATCTGGTGCACGAGTACGCCCGTCGGCTGCCCGCCGGGATCGATGTCGTCGCGTACAACCCGGGATTCGTCCCCGGCACCGACCTTGCCCGCGACGCTGACCCCGCTTCCCGGTTCGCGATGCGGCACATCCTGCCGATCATGACGCTGACCCCGTTGGCCACCAGCCGCAGGGCCGCGGGGCGATACCTCGCGGACGTCGTGCTCGGTGATATCGCGGCGCCCACCGGGTCGTACGTCGACCGCGGCCAGGTGGCTCGGTCATCCGCGGAATCCTATGACCGGCAGCGCGAAGCCGAAATATGGGAGGCAGGCGAAGGTTTCCTCGCGGCATACGCCGCCTGAAGCGACAATCCCGCGATCCAGCCCGCTGGTTACCTTCGGCCAGAGTGGTTATGTCCGGTGTAACGGGCCCTCGCGGGCTCGATCGACTACGGCTCGATCGACTACAGGGACGAGAGTGACCATGCTTGTGCGAAGAACAGTCGTGACGACAGCGTTGATTGTCGCCGTGCTCGGGGGGTCTGCGGGCTGCGCCGAGGTGGAGAAGGCGGTCAACAAGGGTGGTGACACCCGGTGTAGTGAGTACACCGCCCAGGACTCGGCCAAAAAGCACACGACGGTGACCAAGTTCCTCGAAGAAGAGCGCGGCGACGACGCACCGATCGACCAGAACACCGTCGATCTGGCGGTCGCGGCCATCAACCTCATGTGCAGCGCCCAGGCGAATCCGGATACGCCGATCCGGGAAGCGGATCTGTCCGGAGTGCTGGTGCCGAAGTAGGGCGCGAACTCACCGGGGACGTGCCTGCGCCCGCCCGCTCTGGCTTTGTGCGTCGGCGTTCAGGTTGAATCCGGCGACTGGCCTGACTTCGTGTCCGGGTCGACCTTGTCGGCGCGTTCCCACTCCTTGTCCAGGTCGGCTCGCGAATCGGCCGCGTCGTTGCGATGCACGTTCGCCTGCTGGGCGAGCTGCTCGGCCTGCGCGGCTTTGGCGTCGGCTTCGGCCTCGGCCGCGCGGCTCTTGGCGGCGATCTCCTCCGCCCGCGCCTCGCGCTGACCGATTTCGACTTCCTGTTCCGCCGCCCGGTCACGGATGCTCGCTGCTTCGGCCCGGTGGTGTTCACGCTGCCTGCGCATCAACAGCCACGCGCCGACGAGCACAACGACTACCGCGACGACGATGATCACGATCACACTGGTGGTGCTCATCCTTTTTCTCCTCGCACCCCTCTCCAATCCTAACGCCGCTCGACCACCGCCGAGCTGGGCAGACAGCCACCGGCTGGGGATGCTCACCCGCACAGCGCGTGGGTGAGCATGGCGTGGATATCCACGGTCGTGGGTGTACCGGTGTAGGAGATGGTGACCGCGCGCCCGGCCGTGCCCGCACCGGAGAGGGCGGAGAAGCCGTGGACGCCGCCGACATGGCCCACAAATTTCGCGCCACACGGTAGTTGCGTGTACGCGATGCCGAGCCCGTAGGAGATGCCGTCTCCGTTGCCCATGTCGGACCCGTCGAGCATCTGCTGCAACTGGGTCAGCGGCACCGCCTGCCCGGCCAGCAGCGCGGCATAGAACCGGTTCAGGTCCGCGCCCGTACTGACCAGCGCCCCCGATGTCCACGGCAGCGACGGCTCCATGCGCGTCGCCTCGGCGACGGTGCCGTCTTCGGTGGCGTACCCGGTCAGATGCGGATCGCGCAGACCGGTTTCGCCGGTGGCAGGCAGGTAGGTGTCCGACAGACCCAGCGGAGTGAGAATGCGATCGCGCAGCTCATCGACATAACTGCGCCCGGTCACCGCCTCGATCAGCATTCCGGCGACGATGTAATTGATGTTGGTGTAGCTGAACTGGGTGCCGGGGGCGAATTGCGCGGGATAGTGCAGCGCGAGCGCGATCTCCTGCGCGGGGGTGAAGGTGCGGCCGTCCACTGCCGCGGCGTGTTCGCTCGTTTCCCGGGACGGGGTCGGGTCGGGCAGTCCGCTGCGATGACCCAGGACCTGGCGGACGGTGATGACATTCCCGTCCACGCCCACACCGGCGAGCAGACCAGGCAGATATCTCTCGATCGGCTGGTCCAGGTCGATCCGGTGTTCGGACACCAATTGCAGCGCGATCGCGGCGGTGAAGGATTTGGTGATGCTTCCGACCCGGACATGTTCGGGACGATCGGCCGGGATCGGGGTCTGCGCGGCGATATCGGCGAGACCGGCGGCCACGACGGTGCTGTCGCCGTTGTCGGTGAGCGTCGCCAGAGCCCCGACAGCGCCGGAGCGGATCAGCGCGTCGAGATCGGCGCGCACCGCGTCCGCGCGGGCGGCAGTGACCGACGACGCGGAAGCGGGCTCGGCCGTGCTGGTCGTGCAGGCAGTCAGGAACATCACCGCAGTGCAGACCGGGAGAACGAAACTTCGTAGACGCATGCTCCGACGGTAGAAACCAGTGTCCCGCAAGCACATCGGACTGCGGTACGGCAGGACACCGGACTGGGGAGCCAGACTCGGATCAGCCTGCGGTACCGACCCCCGGGGCGGCGGAGTAGGGCAGGATCTCGACGTATCCGTCCGTGCCGTTCACCCGGATGCGCTGACCGTCACGGATCAGTTCGGTGGCGTGCTCCACGCCGACGACGGCGGGCAGGCCGTATTCGCGGGCGATCACCGCACCGTGGGTCATCAGGCCGCCGACTTCGGTCACCAGGCCCGCGATCGCGACGAACAGCGGGGTCCAGCTCGGATCGGTGTAGGCGGTGACCAGGATGTCGCCTGGTTCGAGGTCGGCCTGTGCGATATCTGGCACGACGCGGGCGCGACCCTCGATGGTCCCGGCGGACACTGCCATTCCGGGGAGTGCGCCCGTGGGCAGGTCGGCGCGCCGGTATGCCCCGGACAAGGTCTCACCGTCGGAGGTGAGTACGCGCGGCGGGGTGAGCGCCTGAAACGCGCGGAACGCGTCCCTGCGTTCGTCGATGAGCTCCGGGCTCGCCCGGTGGGTGCGGGTCACCTCGCCGAGCTCGTCGAATGTCAGGTAGAAGATGTCCTCGGGCTCGCGGAGCACTCCGGCCTCGACGAGACGCGCGGCCTCGCCGAGCAGGGCTTGCTTGTAGACGAAATAGCGGCTGACCATGCTGTACTTCGGATACTCCCGATAGCCGGAGAACGTGCGGACGCGATCGATCATCCGTTCGGTCTCTGCGGCCTTCCGGTCTCCGTCCGGCAGGGCGCTGAGTCGTTGCAGGAGCTGTTGTTTCGTCTGCTCGGCGTCGCGCAGGCCGTCCTCGAAGCGCTGTCTGCCCGCGCCGGGCCCGAAGTTCTTGATATTGCCGAGGATCGTCGGCACGAGTGTGGTGGGGCTTTCGCTCCAGCGTGGCCTGGTGATGTCGATCTCGCCGACGCAGCGCATGCCGTAGGTGTCGAGGAAGTCCTCGATCGCGGCGCGTGCCCGCGGACCGCCTGTGTGTTCGGCCAGGTCGTCCAGGAAGCCGCCCCCCGTCGACCCCTCCTTTTCGACCTGCTGCAGAGAGGCGACCACCTCCGGATGCGGGCGGATCGCATCGGCGACGTCCAGCAGTGCGAAGCCCATCTCCGAGGTGACGTTCCCGGGAACCGACTGGGTGAGCGCGTCGGCCGCGTTCTTCTCGCCCAGCCATTCCCGCAGCCGATCGTTGAGCCACCACGTGGCGTCCATGGCGGCCGTGATCACCTGCAGACCGCGCGGGGTGAACAGGACCCGCCGCAGCTCCTGGATATCGGTCAGGATGAAGTCGACCAGCGCCGGTCCGGACTGGGTCCGGATGTCGCGTTTCAGGGTCGCGAGGGAGGACTCGCTGGTCGCGATCAGCTCGGCGACGAGGTCGGGATCGGCCTCGATCGGCGCAGGTGCGGCACCGGCCGAAACTGCGGTGGAATCCTCGTCCGGGACCTGACGAACGAAGTCACCGCGATCGATCACGGTCTGCAGTGCGTCCCCGATCAGCGGATCGGACTTGCCGAGCCCTTCGATCAAGCCCGCGCCCTTCGCCGGCGACGACAGCAACGCGGTGACATCGACGAACAACCGTCCACCCGCGGTCCGCATGGGTGCCCGGCTCGTCAGCTGCCACAACGAGATTCCCAACGGCTTCATCGCATCGGTCATCATCTGCTGATGGCCGACCGACACGTAGACGCGGTTCTCGTCGTCGGCGGCCACGGGAATCGGGAACAACGTGGTGATCGGCCTGCTCTGCACGATGTGAATGCCCTTGCCGTCCAGGCACCATTCGATGTCCTGGGGGCTGCCGAAATGTGCTTCGATGCGGCGGCCCAGCCGCGCGAGCTCGAGCACCTCGGCATCGGACAGCACCGGCTCGTTTCGGCGCTCCTGCGCGATCTCGCGCACCTGCGTCCCGCCCGTCGGCACCGGCTCGACGGCGAGCTTCTTGGTGGCGATCGTTGCGCTGGTGATGTCGCCGTGGCGGACCCGGTAGATATCGGCGTTCACGAGGCCGGAAACGAGAGCCTCACCGAGACCGAAGCCCGCGTCGATGGAAACAACCGTGCGATCGGAGGTGACGGGGTCGGCCGTGACCAGGATGCCCGCGGCGTGCGGGAACACCATCCGCTGCACGACTACCGACATTCGAATCAGTTTGTGGCCGAGATCATTTCGCAGGCGGTAGATGACGGCCCGCTCGGTGAACAGCGAGCCCCAGCATCGGCTGACGTGCTCGAGGATCGCCGCCGCTCCCACGACATTGAGCGAGGTGTCCTGTTGGCCGGCGAAGGACGCGGTAGGCAGATCCTCGGCCGTCGCACTGGATCGGACAGCGTATGCATCATCCGCACCGAGCCGGGCGTGTGCGCTGATGATCTCGGCCGCCACGTCATCGGGAATGACGAGCTCTTCGATCGCGCACCGGATCTCCGTGCTCAGCTCGTGGATCGCTTCCCGGTCGTCCGCCTCGAGGCGCGACAGCCTCTCGATCTTGTCGCCGATCGACGGCGCGCCCGCCATGGCCTGTACGAAGGCTTCCGTCGTCACACAGAAGCCGTCCGGTACCTCGACACCGTCGATGCGCGACAGTTCACCGAGGTTCGCGCCCTTGCCGCCGACGATCGCGACCTGCGTCCGGTCGACCTCCCCGACATCCAGCACATAGACCATCCCCGCTACTCCTGACCTGGTGGTTTCGGTTTTCGCGAGCGATTATGGACCACAATTCGGCGCCTCATGATGGCCCGGAATCGTGTATACAGTAGAAGGGGGAAGGGACGAAGCATCGCGCGATGGCGGGCTTCGGGTTTCACCGGTGAATCTCGGTACATCTCGGTACGACTCAGGATCGGACAGGGGTGATCTCGGATGCGCTGTGTCGTGTTCGGCGCCACCGGATACCTCGGTGGCCGGCTCGTTCCGGACTTGCTCGACGCCGGGCACACGGTCCGGGTCCTCGCCCGGGACCCGGGCAAACTCACCGAGGCGGTATGGCGCGACCGGGTGGAGGTGGTGCGCGGCGATGTCACCCGCGTCGAGGACGTGCGCGCCGCGCTGGACGGTCAGCAAGTGCTCTACTATCTCGTCCACTCCCTGGCCCGAGCGGATTTCGAGAACGTGGATCGCGAGGCGGCGAGCCTGGTCGCGACCGAATCCGACCGCGCGGGACTGACCAGGCTGGTGTATCTGGGCGGTATCACTCCCACCGGCCAGAAGCTGTCACGACACCTCGCCTCGCGTGCCGAGGTAGGGGAGATCCTGCTCCGCGCGCCGACCCCCGCCGTGGTGTTGCGCGCGGCGGTGATCATCGGTTCCGGATCGGCCAGTTTCGAGATGTTGCGGTACCTGACCGAGCGGCTGCCCGTCATGGTGACGCCGCGCTGGGTGCGCAGCCGGATCCAGCCCATCGCGGTGCGAGACGTGCTGCACTATCTGGTGCGCGCGGCCGACCTGCCCGGCCGGGTGAACGACGCCTTCGACATCGGTGGCCCCGACGTACTCACCTACGAGGGCATGATGCGCGGTTACGCCGTCGAGGCGGACCTGCCACGCC
The DNA here is from genome assembly GCF_042728775.1 of Nocardia sp. NPDC060259. Lineage (NCBI taxonomy): Bacteria > Bacillati > Actinomycetota > Actinomycetes > Mycobacteriales > Nocardiaceae > Nocardia > Nocardia sp. NPDC060259. The sequence continues at coordinate 35,512 of NZ_JBHXAY010000001.1, read as the reverse complement.
GGGTGATCGTGCCCGTCCCCGTGCTGACTCCGTGGCTGTCGTCCCAATGGGTCAACCTGGTCACCCCGGTACCGCGTGCCATCGCCGTACCACTGATGGAATCGCTCATCAACGATGTCGTGTGCGCGGACCACCGCATCGCCGACTACATCCCGGACCCACCGGACGGGCTCACCTCCTATTCCGGCGCGGTGCGGCTGGCGCTGCATCGCATTCGCGATCTGGACGTCCCCACCCGATGGTCGGACGCCGGCCTGCCCGACGCCCCGTCGGACCCCTTGCCCACCGATCCGGACTGGTCCGGCGGATCGCTGTACAGCGATGTGCGGGAACGGGATACGACCGCCGACCCGGCTACCCTGTGGGCGGTCCTCGAAGCCGTCGGCGGCGAACACGGGTGGTACTCCTTTCCCCTGGCCTGGGCACTGCGCGGGTGGATCGACCGGCTGCTCGGCGGTGTCGGCCTGCGCCGCGGTAGGCGCGACCCGCACCGCCTGCGGGTGGGCGAAGCGCTGGACTGGTGGCGCGTCGAACACCTCGAGCGTGGACGGCTGCTGCGGTTGCGCGCGGAGATGCGGGTGCCAGGGCGTGGCTGGCTCGAACTGTCGGTCACCCCGTCCGCCGACGGCGGCGCCCACTACCGGCAGCGCGCCCTGTTCGAACCACACGGCTTGGCCGGGCACCTCTACTGGAAAGCGCTCAGCCCCTTCCACGCGGCCATCTTCGGCGGGATGGCCCGCAACATCACCGGGGCTGCCGAGTGAACCGGGGACGAAGAGGGCGGTTCAGAGGAGGGCGGGTACCCGCTCGGCGGGCAGGGGCGGAGACGGCGGGGTGCCGTCGCCGAAGGGTCGTCCGCCGAGTTCCTCGCGGTGATGGGGGGTCAGCCAGTTCGACAGATCCGGTCCAGCGGGCACGACTCCGGTCGGGTTGATGTCGCGGTGCACCACGTAGTAGTGCTCCTTGATCTGCCCGAAGTCGATGGTGTCGCCGAAGCCGGGGGTCTGGAACAGGTCGCGGGCGTAGGCCCACAGCACCGGCATCTCGCTGAGTTTGCTGCGATTGGTCTTGAAATGGCCGTGATAGACGGGGTCGAAGCGGGCCAGCGTGGTGAACAGGCGCACGTCGGCCTCGGTGATGGTGTCGCCGACCAGGTAGCGCTGGGTGCTCAGCCGCTCGGTGAGCCGGTCGAGGGCGGCGAAGAGCCGGGTGTAGGCATCGTCGTAGGCGTCCTGCGAGCCGGCGAAACCGCAGCGGTAGACGCCGTTGTTGACCTCGCGGAAGACCTCGGCGTTGATCTCGTCGATCTGGGCGCGCAGCGGTTCGGGATACAGCCGCGGTGCGCCGGGCCGATGGTAGGCGGCCCATTCGGTGGAGAAGTCGAGGGTGATTTGGGCGTAGTCGTTGGTGACGACCTGTCCGGTCGGGATGTCGACCACCGCGGGCACGGTGATGCCGCGCGGATAGTCCGGGAATCGGGCCAGGTAGGCATCGCGCAGTTGGTGGATGCCCAGCACCGGGTCGACCTCGCCCGGGTCCAGATCGAAGGTCCAGCTGAGCTTGTCGTGGGTGGGCCCGCACAGGCCGAGCGACAGCACCGGTTCGAGCCCGAGCAACCTGCGCACGATCAGGGTGCGGTTGGCCCACGGGCAGGCCCTGGCCGCGACGAGCCGGTAGCGGCCGGGTTCGACGGGGTAGCCGTCGCGGCCGTCGGCGGTGATCCGCGTCGTGATGTAGTTGGTGTCGCGGCGGAACTCACCGGCCTCGACGTAGCTGCCCGCATCGGAATCACTCACTTCCTCAGTCTTGCAGATCCACCTGCCGGTGCGTCGTGCGCCGACCGATTCCCTCGGCGTCGCCGAGGGCCTGGCGCAGGCTGTCGGGGCCCAGGCCCCGAGACAGGCCGAGAATCAGTGCGGCGCAGCCGATTCCGGAAAGGATGAGGCTGGTGGTGAACAGGGCGGGATAGCCGGCCAGCTCGCCGACGATGCCCGCCGCCATACCCGCCACACCTTGGACGACGACGATGGCGCAGGCGAGCAGGGTGTAGTCGCTGCCCGCGTGGTCGGGCTCGGAGGCGTCCATCATGAGGGCGAACACGGCGACGGTGGCCGCGCCGCCGAAGACGTGCTCGGCCAGGCTGGCGGTGACGAGGAGTTCGAAACCACCGAGGCCGAGGGCGGCGAACAGATACAGCGCGATGCTCGCGGTCTGGGTGACACCGCCGATCAGCAGCGCACTGCGTCGGCCGTAGCGGTAGGCCAGCCAGCCGCCGAAGGCCGCGCCAGCCAGTGCGCCCGCCGAGGAGAGGACGCCCTTGATCACCGCGATCTGGCCGAGATCGAGACCGGCATCGGACAGGAACGGTCCGGTGAGCGCCGACGCCATCGAATCGCCGAACTTGAACGCGCCGATCAGCGCGATGAAGACGAGGATGCCGGGGCGGCGCAGCCGGATCCACCAGGCGCCGAGCAGGTGCGCCGGATGCGGGCGCGGCGGGCGGTCGGCGACCGGTTCGCGCAGCAGCCACACCGGCACCGTGGTCAGCACGATCAGTACTGCCATGGCGAGGAACAGCATTCGCCACCCGGACACGGCGAACATCCACAGCAGGGCGCCACCGCCGACGATCATGCCGATGCGGTAGGCGCCGACCTGGATGCCGTTGCCCAGCCCGCGCTGGCGCGGACCAAGCAGGCGCACGGCGAGACCGTCGGTGGCCACGTCCTGCGTCGCCGAGAGCAGGTTCACCACCACGATGCCGACGAACAGCCAGCGCAACGACGACGACAGATCGAGAACGGCGAGGACCATCGCGACCGCGGCCGCGGACAATTGCAGCACCAGCAGCCAGGTGCGCCGGGTGCCGTAGCGGTCGACGTAGGGCGCCCACAGGAACTTCAGCGCCCACGGCAGGAACAGCACACCCGAGGCGCTGATCGCGACCAGCGAATACCCCGATTCGCGCAGCACCACCGGCAATGCCTGAGTGAAGAAGCCGAACGGCAGGCCCTGCGCGAAGTACAGGGCCGACAGCAGAACCAGCGTGCTTGTCGTGATCACACCCGGTCGGGTGGCGGTGCTCATGGGGACATCGTCGCAGAGCGCCCCCGCCCCGCACCCTTTGTGATCCCGCTGCGCGCAACCAGTGAACGCGCAGGCCGACGGCGTCATCGTGGGTTCATGACATCCACCGAGACGAAACGCGTGGCCGATTCCGAACTGGATGACGCCTTCCGCCCGATCTTCGACCGCATCGCCTCCGGCGCCGTCGCCCGCGAAACCGACCGGAAACTCGCCTACAGCGAAATCGCCGACCTGCGCGCCGCCCGGTTCGGCGCGCTGCGCGTTCCGGTGGAGTTCGGCGGCTACGGTGCGACGGTGCGCCAGCTGTTCGGGCTGCTCATCGACCTCGCCGCCGCCGAATCGAACCTGCCGCAGGCACTGCGCGTGCACTTCTCCTTCGTCGAAGACCAGCTGCTCGCCGAACCGGGCCCGGCGCGGGAACAGTGGCTGCGGGCGGTGACCGAGGGCACCCTGGTGGGCAATGCCATCACCGAACCTGGTGTCGGCGCGGTCGACCGGTACCGCACCCGGCTCACCCGCGCCGGCGAGCACTGGCGGCTCGACGGCACCAAGTTCTACAGCACCGGCTCCCTGTACGCCGACCACATCCTCGTGGCCGCCGACAGGGACGGCGAGCGGGTGGGTGTCCTGGTCGGCGCCGGCGCCGAGGGCGTGCGGCAGCACGACGACTGGGACGGCTTCGGGCAGCGGCTCACCGCCAGCGGCACCACGGAATTCACCGCCGTGCGGGTCACCGAGGAGCAGATCCTCGGCCCCGGCTACGGCGTGCCCGGCCCCACCTACGCGACCGCGTATCTGCAGCTGGTCCAGCTGGCGGTGCTCGCGGGCATCGCCCAGCGCGCCGAAAGCGATGTGCGGGACTGGGTCTCGCGACGCACGCGCGGCTATACCCACTCCGCCGCCGACCTGCCCCGCCACGATCCGCTCGTGCAGCAGGTGATCGGCAAACTGTCGGCGGCCGCGTTCTCCGCCCGCGCGAACGTGCTCGCGGTGGCCGATCTCCTCGACGAGGTGCTCGGCGCCGGAGCGAAGGACGACACCGCGCTCACCGCGGTGGAACTCGCGGCCGCGCAAGCCCAGCTCGCGGTGATCGACACCGTGCTGCCCGCGACGAGCCTGCTGTTCGAAGTGGGCGGCGCGTCCATCGTGTCCGAAGGCCTGCGCCTGGACCGGCACTGGCGCAACGCGCGCACCATCTCCGTGCACAATCCCGCCATCCAGAAGGCAAGGGCGGTGGGCGATCACCTGCTCAACGGCACCGACCTTCCCTTCGGCTGGAGTGCGGGCGAACGGGCTCCGGCCGGAGAGCAGGCGCGATGACCCGCCGGATCCGGTTCAACGCCTTCGACATGAACTGTGTGGCCCACCAGTCGCCCGGGCTGTGGCGCCACCCCGACGACCAGTCGCACCGCTACAAGGAGCTCAGCTACTGGACCGAGCTGGCACAGTTGCTCGAACGCGGACGCTTCGACGGCATCTTCATCGCCGACGTCCTCGGCATCTACGACGCCTACGGCGGCAACGACATCGCCGCGCTGCGTCACGGTGCCCAGGTACCGGTTGCCGATCCGCTGCTGCTGGTGACGGCGATGGCCGCGGTCACCGAGCACCTCGGCTTCGGGATCACCACCGGAACCGGCTTCGAGCATCCGTTCCCGTTCGCCCGGCGCCTGTCCACCCTCGACCACCTCACCGACGGCCGGATCGGGTGGAACGTGGTGACCGGCTACCTGCCCTCGGCCGCCCGCAATCTCGGCGCCGACGACCAGCTCGACCACGACGACCGCTACGACCAGGCCGACGAATACCTCGAAGTGCTCTACAAGCTGTGGGAGGGTTCGTGGGAGGACGACGCCGTGGTGCGCGACGCCGAGCGCGGCGTCTACGTCGATCCGGCGAAGGTGCACCACATCGGCCATCGCGGTCGGCATTTCACCGTGCCCGGCATCCACCTGTCCGAACCGTCGCCACAGCGCACCCCGGTGATCTACCAGGCGGGCGCCTCCCCGCGCGGTGTCCGCTTCGCCGCCGAGAACGCCGAGGCCATCTTCGTGGCCGCGCCGTCGAAACGCGTGCTCACCCAGACCGTTTCGCGGATCAGGGCGGCGCTCGAGGAAGCGGGCCGTGACCGCTATTCGGCCAGGATCTACGCGCTGGCCACCATCGTCACCGATGCCACCGACGAGGCCGCGCGCGCCAAACACGCGGAGTACCTGTCCTACGCGAGCGTGGAGGGCGGGCTGGTGTTCATGTCCGGCTGGATGGGCATCGACCTGTCGCGCTACGACCTCGACGACCCCATCGGCGAGGTGCACAGCAACGCCATCCAGTCGGCGGTGGCCGCGTTCCAGGAATTCGACGACGACGGTCGCGAATGGACCGTGCGCGACATCGGCCGCTGGGCAGGTATCGGCGGCATGGGCCCGGTGTTCGTCGGGTCGGGGGAGACCGTCGCCGACCAGCTCCAGGAATGGGTGGACGAGACCGACCTGGACGGGTTCAACCTGGCCTACGCGATCACCCCCGGCACGTTCGACGATATTGTGCGGCACGTGGTTCCGGTGCTGACCGCGCGCGGTGTCTACGCCACCGAGTACGAGCCGGGCACGCTGCGGCACGCGCTGTTCGGGGCGGGGGACCGGCTCCCCGACGGCCATCGCGGGGCGAGTTACCGCGTGGGCGGCCGGAATTCGACCGCCCTGCCGGAATCGGAGTCCCGGCCGGGCCCGGTCGCGGCCATCGATTCCCGCTGATCACAATCCTGCTGCGGCGGCGCGGAATCGAGCATCATTCCGATATGACATCGCACAATACCGCTTCACGTTCCCCACGTTCGGCCGCGATCGTCGGCGCCGGACAGACCGGCGTCACCGCGGCGCTAGGTCTGCTCGACGCCGGCTTCGAGGTCACGCTCTACAGCGACCGCGACCAGCCTGCCCTGCGCAACGACGTCCCCGCCACCGGCACCGCCCTGGAATTCGGTGTGGCACAACAGGCCGAGCTGGCTCTCGGCCTCGACCCCTACACCGCCAGGGCACCCCGCCACACCGGGCTCAGCGTCCGCATCGCCGACCCCGACCGCAACGAACTGATCGCCTTCGACGGCGTGTTCGACGGCTACGTCGGCGTCGCGGTCGACACCAGACTCAAGGCCGACGAGCGGCTCACCACCTTCCGCGAGCGCGGTGGCCGCTTCGTCGTCGAGCAGGTCACCCCGGAAACCCTCGACGGCATTGCCGCCCAGCATGATCTGACCCTCGTCGCGACCGGTCGCGGTGGTCTGTCCGACCTGTTCCCGATCGACACCGCACGCACCGTCTACGACGCGCCGCAACGCTCGCTGCTCACCGTCACGGTGACGGGGCTGGGCCACGACCCGAGTGTGTTCGCCCACCGCAGTCCGGCGGGCGGCGCGCACAGCGGATTCTCCATCTTCGCCGATCAGGGCGAGGGCTGGTGGGGTCCCTACCTGCACAAGGACGCCGGGCCGAGCTGGGCTTTCCTCGGCTGGGCCCGGCCGGGCAGCGACTGGGAACGCCGCTTCGGCGCAGCCGATTCGGCGGCCTCGGCGCACCGTATCGTCACCGAGCTGTACCGCGACTACATCGACTGGGATCTGCCGGAAGTCCTGGCCACCCAGGTGATCGAGGACGACCCGCACTCGTGGCTGAAGGGCGCTGTCCGGCCGGTGGTGCGTGCGGGCGTCGGCACCACCGCGAGCGGTCATCCGGTGGCTTCGCTGGGCGACACCTCCGTCGCCTACGACCCGATCGCGGGGCAGGGCGCGCAGAGCGGGCTGGTCCAGGCGCAGCGGCTGGTCGCCGCGGCCGCGGTGCACGAGGGCGCCTTCGACGAGACCTGGATCGCCGCGCGCTACGCCGAATTCCTCGCCGCGCGCAGCGATGCCGCCGCGAAGGTGACCAGGCTGTTCCTCAGCGATCCGGCGTTCGCCGACATCGGCGGGCAGTTCTTCGCCGCCGCGGCGGCGGAGCCGCGGTTCGCGAGCGCGCTGGTGGGACTGCTGCATCATCCGCAGCCGTTCCTCGGCATCGAGACCGTCGAGCAGGCGGGCGCCTACATCGAGGAGGTCACCGGGCTACCCGCGGGCGAGGTACTGGCCCGGTTCCAGACCGCGGGCAGATTCGCGCGGTCGGAGTACGGGGGCGCGCTGACCCGCGCCTGAGCGGTCCGGATATCACCGCCGCGAGGGTCGTTGCCTCGCGGCGGTGAACCGGCTACTCGAGTTCGCCGATGTTGCCGATGACGCGGTTCAGCTGGGCGCGGCCGTCGGACAGGTTGTAGGTGACGCACGCGATGGCGAGTTCGCCTGCTTCGATCTTCGCGGCGATGCTGCTCGACCGCTGGGTGAGCAGCAGCGCCGTCTCCTCCACGTGCCGGGCCTCGAGCTCGTCGACGGTGCTGAGTCCCTCGCGGCGGCCGAGCAGGATCGAGGGGGTGACCCGCTCCACGATGCTGCGGATGAACCCGCCGGGCACGGCGCCGGAATCCAGGGCGTCGATCGTCGCGCGGACGGCGCCGCAGCTGTCGTGTCCGAGGACAACGATCAGCGGCACGCCCAGCACGTCGACGCCGTACTCGATCGATCCGAGCACCGAACCATCGACGACGTGACCGGCGGTGCGGACGACGAACATGTCGCCGAGGCCGCGGTCGAAGATGATCTCGGCGGCGACCCGGGAGTCACCACAACCGAACAGGATCGCCGACGGATGCTGCCCAGCGGTCAGTTCGGCACGGTCGGCTGCGCCCTGATTGGGATGCTGCAGCCTGCCTTCGACAAAGCGATCGTTTCCATCGCGGAGTGTCTTCCAAGCGGTAACGGGACTGGTATGCGGCATATGTCCAGTTTTACACGGTGCTGCCGGTTCCTCGGTCCGCCACCTCGGGCGTGGCGCCGTGCCGAGGATCCTGTGCCAGGGGGCCGCAGCGGACATCGAACCGGTCGCGCACGGTGTCCAGGGTGCGACGCAGGTGTTCGCGGTCGCGACGGTGCGTGAGCGCGAACCGCGTCATGGCCGTCATGCGGCGTGGCAAGGGATACCAGCGATCGAAGTCGAGTCCGAAATCGCGAAATACCGTGAGCGGAACGTTGTCGTAGATGATGCCGGCGTTGTACAGCGTGAGCGCGAACAGCGTATACGGGACAACGGTTCTGGACTTGCTCAGCAGTTCCGGCACGTCGAGTTCGTAGAGTGGGGTGTCGCTGATCCGGTCCAGGAACATCAGGTTGGTCAGGAAATAGCCGATCATCGAGGTCAAGTACAAGGTGGCAGACCGGGGCTGAATCGACAGGACCGCTCCGCTGCTGGAGACGTAGGGCTCGTAGGGGTGATCGCGCCGCATGACGTAACCAGTGCAGTTCACTATCCAGCTGCCCGGCGGGATGGTCGTCGTCACACCGCTGCGAAAGACCAGCCGGGTCGCCTCGTGGTCGTCGACGGCATCCACGAGGTAATCCATCACCACCCGGCGCAATCCCGAGGCGATCGTCGAATTCTCTGCTTCCGAAAGGATTCCCAGCAGGAAGCTGCCCGTCTCCGGGGTCACCCAGGTGCCGTATGTCGTGCGATGCCAGTCCCACACGTCGGCCTCGTTGGTTCCGTCGAAACGGCGGCTGGTCTCTCGGATGAGACTGCTGGAAAGTTCACCAGCCCACCACCTTCGGGCACCAGAAGGGAACAACCGCTCGCGGCTCTGGAAGAACGTCCCCACCCCGGCTACGAGATTCACCTCGCGGCCGGGGTACTCCGTGATGAGTTCGAGCGCGGTGTCCATGGCAGTCTTGCCGCCACCGATAATCCATACCGGGGCAGCACTGCCTCGTATGTCGTCGCCGTGGAGATCGCAGAAGTCGGGCGATATCGACCGCACCCGCGTGCTGGAGACATCGAACGGCGCATTCGGTGCGATGCGGAACCCATAGGCTTTGATCAGGCGCTTGGCCTCGACCACCACAGTCGCGCCGTCCGCGGACTCGCAGGTGATCCGGACGATGCCCGCGGTCTCGTCGTGCGAGACCATGGTCCATCCGAAGAGCTCGTCGACCTGGACCCGCTGTTTGATCGTGTCGAGGCAATATTCGAGGTGATCGAGCACCTCGGGTTTCGTCGCCAGGTACGAGCGTTCCCGACCGAGGGTCCATGCGATATTTCCGGCGGTGAACAAGCCGTGCGGCTGGTGCAATCGCACGTATGGGTAGGTGTCGGCCCACATCCCCCCGACCTGTTTTCTGCTGTCGACCAGGACGACCTTCTGATGACGTGCGAGATACCGGCTGGCGACCCACAAGGCATTCAGCCCGGTGATTCCCGCCCCCACAATGCACACATCGCAAGTCTTTGTCGTCATGGCCTCGGCCTTTCCTCGCAGCATGCGGAACTCGTGCAACGGATTCATCGTCCGGCGATGCTGCGGGGCGGATCAGAGTAGTCGGCTGGTTGTCATTGGCCCGCGTCGCCGCTGCAGGACGCGCTGGCATAGGGGCCGGTGGGGCCCTTGCGGCGATCCGGGAGGCTGGTGGCCAGGTTCATCCGACATGTGAGCTCCTTTGCTCGGCGACGTGCGGCTCTGCACCGTGAGGTGAGACCTGGGTCACAAGATTGATCGTACTGTGGGTCCTTTTCGGTCGGAAGAGTCGGACAGGGGCGTGATCAGCGGCGTTTCCGGGAGTTACCAGGCCCACCTCGACCTGACCGCAGTCCTCGGGTAGCCGCCCGGCGATCGTTCCATTCATCCAAGACCAGCGGGGGATGCCCGGCCTACCGTCGGATCATGACAGCGACACATTCCCCCACCGGACGATCGGTCGACGATCAACTCCTCGCCGTGCTCGACGAGTGGCAAGCCGCGATCGTCGCCAACGACGCGGACCGCATCGGCTCGTTCATGACCGACGAGTGGGTGATGGTGTCCGAGAACGGCGTCACCACCGCGGCACAGTTCCTGGCATTCGTCCGGTCGGGCGACCTCACACACTCGGCGATGGCACGCGTCGGCGACGCGCGAATCCGCTACTACGACCGGGTCGCGCTGCTGACGACCCGCGTCGTCAACACCGCCCACTACCGGGGTACCCGGTTCGACGCCGACGAATGGACCACCGACGCCTTCATCCACGACGACGGCCGATGGCGATGCCTGCTGACCCAGATCACCGCGACGAAGGTTCCTACCGATAGCCCCGTTTGATCAGGTACGCGGCCCCCGCCTCGAACCCCGCGGGGCTGAGCTGCTCGAATCCGAAGGCGTCGGCGAGCCGGTTGGTCGTGTTGAACGCGGCACAGACGGCGAGGGCGTCCCTGACCTGCTGGTGCGAAACACCGGCGGCCAGCACCTGCCGCATGTCTTCGGTGGTCACTGTCCCTTCCCTGGTCAGCGTGCCGAGCATGCGCAGCGTGGTACGCAACATGTCGTCGATCGGGGCCGATTCCAGATCATCCAGCACCGCTTGAACTTTCGCGGCGTCCTGGTAGGCCAGCGTGGCCGTCGCGGTATGTGCGCCGACACAGAATGCGGACCCGTTGACCGTCGAGACGAATGCCGCCATCAGCTCTCGGTCGGCGATCGTCCACTCGGAAGGCCCGCGCATCGCTTCGTGAGTGAACCTCTTCGCCTGCGCCCCATAGAATTCGGGTCGGTAGAACAGGAATTTTGCGGCGTCCGGTGGCGGATAGCCGGAGAATAAGCGGACGAGCGCGAACAGCAATCTGGTCCCGGGACGGTACCCGCGGTCGAGAATCTGGAGGCGCATTATGAATCGTCCTCCTCTGGAATTGCTGCGGCGAGGGCGGTGAGTCCGGCAGCATACAGACGCGCGGACTGCCCGACCGCTGCTGCTATCACCAGTTCGAAGAGCTGGTCCTCGCTGAATCCCGATTCCCGCGCCGCGGCGAAGTCCGCATCGGTGATCGCGACGGGTTTCGTGGCGACCTTGTCGACCACCGTGTGTAAAGGCGGGGCGACATCAATGTTGTCGAAAGCGCGCTGTCGTTGATCCGGAGATGTCGCACCCGCTCCGCGGAGAATACTGTCGACCAGAACACGTAGCATGGCTTGTTTGGTGTCCTCGTGTCGCATGCGGTCGCTCACCTGCCCAACGATAGGCGCACCGCACATAGCTGCGTGTTTCCCTGCTTGCGGCGTGCTGCGATCGCTATCGTGCAGGGGTTCGGGCAAGGCTCTGACGGAAGTGAGTGCGGTGAAGCAGCTGACCAGATCCGGCGAGGCGGTGCGGTTGGCGCCGCCGACATTCGGCAGTTTCCTGCGCTGGTTGCGCGATGATCGCCGGATGTCGCGCGAGCGGTTGGCGATGTCGGCGGGAGTCAGCGCCAGCTACGTGACTCACCTGGAGTGGGGCGACCGGGATCATCCGGCGCGTGCGGTCGTCGAGGCCTTGGCGGACTGCCTGGATCGGGCCCGGACGCTGCGGGTGACCGAGCGCAGGCATCTGTTCGACCTGGCGGGGATACCGATCGCGGTGATTCCCTCGATCGGCCAGCTGCGCGCGGCCATCGGCGACGATGCGCTCCGCAGTCTCGACGCGCACCGTGGCGGGATGGCGGGATACTTCGACTCCCGCGGCAATATCCTGGCGCTCAACACGGCCGCACGCACGATGCTGCCGGGATTGCGCGAGGGCGGCAACGGGCTGCACTGGTTGTTCGGTGACCAGCTGGCACGGCAGGTTGTCGTGAACTGGGACGACGTCGCGCGGAGGTCGGTGAGCGGACTGCGCGGGCGAATCGGTGCCGTCGGTCAGGCCGGATGGCCCGGGCGCCTGCTCGGCGAGCTCGGGATGTACCCGGAGTTCTGCGGGCTGTGGCGCGAAGGTGAGGTGACGTTTTCGACAGGGTTGTCGCCGATTCGACTCCGCGACCCGATGACCGGGCGCCCCATTGACGTCACCGTGCAGGTGTTCGACGTCGACGTCGTCGATCACCCGGGATGGGTGCGAATCTTCCTCGGCACGTAATGCGATCACGCTTTCGAGTCACAGGGGAACAAATGAATTCCACGCGCGGGCTCGATCCAGAGGGCGGCGACACGGCACCTGCGGTCCGGCGCAGGGGTTTCCACCTGGGCGGGGCGATCGGCGCGCTGGTACTGGTGTGGCTGTCGCTCACGCCGTCACTGCTGCCGAGGGGGCCACTGTTCCAGGGCGTCGTCACCGGCGCGGCGGCGGCCTTCGGCTACGCACTCGGCCTCGCGGTCGCCGCGCTGATGCGGTGGATGGTGCAGCGAGAGCCGGGGCCGACGCCCACGGTTGTCCGGTGGGGATTGGGAATCGTCGCGATACTCGGCACGGTGACCGTCCTGGTCTGGTACGCCGATTGGCAGAGCGATCTGCGTTCGCTCATGGGGGTGAGCGGCCTTGCCTGGTATGCCTACCCGATCATCGTGGCGATCAGCGCCGTGGTGTTCGCGGTGTTGCTCGCGGTGTCGCGATTGTGCTGGGCGCTGTCGCGCTGGGTCGGTGGGCTACTGGGGCGTGTGCTGCCCACTCGCGTCGCCGCTGTGCTGGGCGGTGTTGTCGTGGCGGTGGTGGCTGTCGCGGCGATCAACGGCGTCGTGGCCGATGTGGCGATGTCGGTGCTCAACGAGACGTTCAAGGCCGTCAATCAAGAGGATTCCCCGGATACCGAAGAACCCGTCGTTCCGGAGCGCTCCGGCGGTCCCGGATCGCTGGTGAGCTGGGACTCGCTCGGTCGGCAGGGCCGGATCTTCGTCGCCAACGGACCCACCGCACGCGACCTGACGGTCTTCAGCGGCAAACCCGCGCGGGAACCGATCCGCGTCTACACCGGACTCGATTCCGCCGAGAACATCAGGGCCGAAGCGGATCTCGCGGTGGCCGAGTTGCGGCGAGCCGGCGGGTTCGACCGCGCCGTACTCGGTGTGGCGACCACGACCGGCACCGGCTGGATCAACGAGTCGACCGCGTCGGCACTGGAGTATCTGGCCAACGGTGACAGCGCACTGGTGAGCATGCAGTACTCCTACCTGCCGAGTTGGCTGTCGTTCGTCGTCGACCAGGAACGGGCCAGGCAGGCCGGTCAGGCTTTGTTCGAGGCGGTACACGCCGAGTGGGACACCCTGCCCGCGGATCGGCGGCCGAAGCTGGTCGTCTTCGGTGAGAGCCTCGGCTCCTTCGGCGGCGAGGCCGCGTTCGCCGGTATCCAGGACATGGCCGCCCGCATCGACGGCGTCTTGTTCGTCGGTCCCACCGCGACCAACCCCGTGTGGCGCGACGCCACCGCGCGCCGCGACCCTGGCTCACCGCAATGGCTGCCGATCTACCGCGACGGGCACACCGTCCGATTCATCGCCGACGCACCGGATCTCGCCCGCCCCGACACCGCGTGGGGATCACCCAAAGTGGTCTACCTCCAGCACGCGTCCGACCCGATCACCTGGTGGACACCGCAACTGCTGTTCCAGAAACCCGATTGGCTCAGGGAGGAACGCGGTCACGACGTCCTGCCGAGTACGCGCTGGATCCCGGTGGTGACGTTCCTGCAGGTGTCGGCGGATATGGCCGTCTCGACCGATGTGCCCGACGGACACGGCCACACCTTCCACGCCGACATCGCCGACGCCTGGGCCGCGATCCTGGCACCGGCCGGCTGGACCCCGGCCGACACCGAGCGCTTGCGAGCGATCCTGAGTGGCACCGAATGAACGCCACATCCGGGAATGATCCGTCGCCCGGGTCCTGACGGAAACGTGGAGCGAAACAGCGGCGGTGAAATCCCACTTATCGGTCGAGTCGTACGCCAGAATGTCGCCATGCGGACATTTGCCGGGATGTTGCACGCGGTTATCGCCGGGGTTCTGGTTGTCGTGGCAGGGCCCGGTGTCGCGGCCGCTGTGCCCACGGGAAGTGCCGACCAGGGGCAGCTGCTGCCCTGGCCTGTTCGCGGACCGGAGGGAGTGCAGGCGGCGGGGGCGGCGCTGGCGGACGGCATCACCGGAACGGTGGTGTGGTCACGGGAGGCGCACACTCCGGTCCCGATCGCCAGCATCACGAAGGTGATGACGGCGCTGGTCGTGATCGTCGCCGGTGATCTCGAGCGGCCGGTGACCGTGCCGCAGGAAGTCGTGGGCTACTGCGGCAGGCACAACGGAAGCACCGCGGGGCTGGCGCCGGGCGAGGTTCTCACCGCACGGCAGCTCCTGTACGGGCTGATGCTGCCTTCCGGCTGCGACGCCGCCTACGCGCTTGCCGAGGCCTACGGGCCCGGCCAGGACGGCTTCATCGCCAGAATGAACGACACCGCGGGTGTCATGGGCCTGGCGGGAACACATTTCACCGACCCCAGCGGTTTGCCGAACCCGACCGACAACTCCACCTATTCCACACCGGTGGACCTCGTTGCGCTGGGTGTGCGGGCGATGGGCCTGCCGGTCTTCCGCGACATCGTCGGTTCGCGGACCTTTCACGTTCCCGCCGGAGCGGGTAACCGCGAGCACCTCTGGAATTCGACGAACCGGCTGCTGCTCGAATATCCCGGCACCCTCGGCATCAAAACAGGGAACACCGACGCCGCGGGACACTGCCTGCTGTTCGAGACGGTCCGGGCGGGAATTCCCCTGATCGGTGTGGTGCTGCACAGCTCACCCCACAGCAGCGTCACGGCGAAAGAAGACGCCGAGCGGATGCTGAACTGGGCTTACGATCCGATCCTGAACGTTCTGCAGCCCGTGCGCTGATTCGCACGTGCACCTAGCGCATCAGGTTTCGTCTCGTGGATGGCATGAGGGGTCATGCGCGGTGAACAGCCGGGTCAGCGCCGTTTCCATGGCGCGTTTGCCCGACGGGCTCAAGGCGGCGAGGAACTCGTCCTGGACCCGTTCCAGCTCGGCGAACGCCTCTTTCAGAGTGCGGAGGCCCTTCGGAGTCGGTACCACGACGTGTCTGCGCCGGTCGTCGCCACGCTCGCGGGCTGCCATGCCCGTGCGCTCCAAACGGTCGATCACAGCGACCATGGTCGTGCGGTCGAGGCCGGTGACCCGGGCGAGATCCTGCTGGGAGAACACGCCCGTACTGGCGTAGGACAGTACACGGAAGTCCTTGCCGCGCAGGCCGTAACGGTCCAGCGACCGCTCCACGGCATCGCGGGCCGCATCGCCGACCCGGAACAGCATGAAGATCGGCGCCTGGGTGATCTGCTCCACTGCCGTCGTCTCTCGCATCAGCCCATCTTAGTCACGTACGCTGATCGTCAGTACCACTGATGATTGGAGCTCGATATGCCCGATGCCAGAGTCGTCAAGGTCGCCCTCGTGGTCCTTGGCCTGATCACCATGACGCCGGTGCTGGCACTTGTCACGCCGGCTGCCCTGGAGTACTACGGACTGACTCAACTGGCCCCGATGGAGGAGGCCCTGCTGCGGCACCGCGGCATGATGCAACTGGTCCTGGGAGCCGCGCTGGTCTGGGCGGCGTTCGTCCCCGCGGTTCAGGTGCCGGTGGCGCTGGCCGCGATCACCACCAAGACGACGAATCTGGTACTGACGCTGTCGGATTCGACCACCCGGCCGGACGCCCCGTTGTTCAGCACGGTGTTCGACTCGCTGGCCGTGCTGCTGCTGATCGGCCTGATCGTGCTGCGGCTGCGCCCGACAGCGAGCCGGGTGAGGATCTGACAGGAACCCGCGTGCGCTCACCGTCCCGCGGCGGTGAGCCGGTGGTCCGCTTCGAGCAGCATCCACCCGCTCAACTGCACCGAGAGATCGCGGCTCAGGTTCACCGACGACTCGGCGGCCGAGTCCGCGAGCGGGAGAAAGGTGCCCGGATACTCCCGGACCGTGACAGCACGGGTCCAATCGGTACCGAACAGCGGTAGCCCGTCCACCTCGGCGCGGTGTTCCCAGGCTGCCCGCGCGGACGCGTGCACGATGTCCGCGGCGGTGGTGTCGCCCAGGGACAGTGCGACTTCGGCGAGATATCGCGCGAGGATACCCATGAACAGCCCGGAATCGCCCCCGGCGGTCGCTGTGATCACCCCGGCGTCGGTGAGCTCGTCCGCGACCGCGGCGACGAGCGCGGTCGCCCGGTCACGGTGGCTCGATTCGCCTGTGCGCAGCGCCAATTCGGCTTCCAGCCCGATGGTCACGCCCTGGCAGTAGGTGTGGATGGTCCGGTTCACCCTGCCGCCGGGCTCGTGGACACCGTCGAGGATCAGGCCGCTGTGCGCGTCGCGCAGACGGGTGTGCAGGAAGTCGGCAAGGTCCCCGGCGCGGGACAGCTCGCCAAGCCGAGCCCACGCGATAGCGGTCGGGCCGATCGAGGGGGTGTTGTAGTAGTCGTCGCCGAAGCGCCATGGCACCGCACCGACGGCCGGGTTCCAGCCGTCGATCAACTCCGCTCGCAGCTCCTCGACGGCGTCGCCGAACCGGATGTCGAGCAGCCGGTCGGCGCGGTCGAGGGCCAGCGCCAGCCACGCCATATCGTCGTAGTACCGGTTGGTCCAGCCCGTGATGTTGCGGGTTCGGATTCCGCGG
The DNA here is from genome assembly GCF_042728775.1 of Nocardia sp. NPDC060259. NCBI lineage: Bacteria > Bacillati > Actinomycetota > Actinomycetes > Mycobacteriales > Nocardiaceae > Nocardia > Nocardia sp. NPDC060259. The sequence goes on along the minus strand of NZ_JBHXAY010000001.1, from coordinate 18,901 downwards.
GCGATCGCGACGACCCGGTCGATGCGTTCGGGGGTGCGGGCGCGGGACGCGGCGTCGACCGCACAGTCGAGCAACTGAGCCTGCCACCAGTAGCACCAGCGTCCGAACGACTGTTCCGCTGCCGACGCCGGCCAGACGAGCGCGCCCAGCTTCCGCTGCGTCAGCCCCCAGAGCGGGCGCACATGCCGCTTCACGATCGCTCGTTCGGCCAGGTCCGCCCGCTGTCCGGGGTCCGTGGGGCCGGTGGACAAAGCCCGCGTGATGGTGCCCGCCCGCCCCGGCTGCTCCAGCGCGGAGTACGCGATCGCGGCTCCGGCCGCGAACAGCGCACTGCGTCGGTTGATGCCCTTGTGCCGGCCAGCCATCTGCTCGAGCTCCTCTTACTGGATAACGACATCGGAGCCGAGAACCGTACCGACAGAGTCCGGTGCCGGAATGACCAACACTTGAACTACTCAGGTTTGCCGCGAAAACGTTGTCGGAACCTACTCGGTGAACTCGACCTTGGTTCCGTCGATCCAGCCCGGCAGATTGTCCGCGACGAAGTCGGACATGTCGCGACCTTCGTCGATGGTGGATTCGACGTCGGCGAGGTAGGCGGCCATCGCTCGCTTGGCCGACGGAGTGGACGCCGCGGTCAGGAACTGGGCGCGTTCGATGTGCAGGCCCTTCTCCAGCGACGTCGAACCACCGTGGTAGATGGCGTGTTTGATGCCGCGGACGGCGGTGGGGGAGCGCTTCGCCAGCCGGGCGGCGGTCGACTGCGCCTCGGCGAGCAGGTCGTCGGGAGCTACCACCCGGTGCACCAGTCCGATCTCCAACGCCCGGCTCGGACTGATCGGAGCGCCTTCGAGGCACAGCTCCATGGCGCGACCCGCGCCCAGCACCCGGGTCAGCATCTGGGTACCGCCGCCGCCGGGAATGATGCCGACCAGGATCTCGGGTTGGCCGATTTCGAACGGACCGTCGGCCATCAGACGCAGGTCGCAGGCCAGCGACAACTCGCAACCCCCACCCAGTGCGCGGCCGTTGAGCGCCGCGATGAACACGGTGCTGGACTCGCGCATCAACTGGCAGACCTCATGGTAGCGGCGGAGGTTCGCGACACCGCCTGCTCCGGCTCGAGCCAAACCCGCCTGCCCACCGGGGACATGGTCGGCCAGGGTGCTCATTCGCAGCGCGGCGCCCGCCGTCCGCGGGTTCAGTGTCACCGGGGCGGCTTCGACGCCGTCCAATATCTCCGACACCGAGTAATGGCTGACGAAGACACCGTCGACGGCGCTGGTGAGCACGACCGCACGAACGTCGTCGTCACGGTCGACGACACGAAGTAGCTCGAGCAATTCGGCCATCACGGCATCGGTGAGGAAGTTGTAGGGCGGGTTGTCCAACCAGATCGTCTGCACGGAACCGTGCCGGTCGGTGCGGAGAAACTGCATACGAGTGCCTTTCGACGGTGGGGTTGTCGTGTTACTGCAGGTAGACCCGTTCCAATTCGGCCAATGCTTCACCGCACTACGGTGCGACGCGTTGGCTATGGGGGCAGCGAGGTAGTGCACGCGGTAATGCTCGAGTCGAGGCGGTTCGCGTACGACAGGATCGTAATGTTGAGTGCCTGACCGTCGAGCGGGATAGACACGGCGCGCCACTCTTCGAGGGCCATGCCGTTGTACGAGGTCGGCGTGCATCTCGCCGAACTCGTGTTGCTGCATGTGGGCTACAGGCACCCATAGCACTGGCGGTTCCGGCTTGCTGCCGTCGAGCGCATCATGGATGGCATGGACGACGCGGACCAGAAAGCCCGCCGCGCGGCGGCGCAGGCTGTCATCGGTAGGCACGGTCGGCTGATCCGCAGCCCGCGGGACGGCAAACTGCTCAGTGCGGGAATGCTGCCGCTGTTCCGGCTTCGCGTCCCCCGTGGCTACGGCGTCCTCACCACCACCGGCCGCAAGACCGGTGTGCCGCGGCCGAAGTGTGTTCGAGTGCTGCGCGAGGGCGATCGCGCGTATCTCGTGCAGTTGATGCCACCGCAGCTCACGGTCGAGCAGCCGGGCGCCGTCAACGCATGGTTGCGCAACATCCGGGCCGATCCCCGGGTCACCCTGGAACTGCCCGACGGTACCCACAGCGGCACGGCCAGGGAGATCACCGATCCCGCGGAACTCGGCACCGCGCGTGCCCTGCTGTGCGATACCGTCGTCCCGCTCGACTTCGGCGAATGCGCCATCCATCTGCGTGGTCTGCCGTCCCGGGCGAAGATCCCCGACCTGCACGCCTACTGGTTCCGCACCGGGCGAGCCGTCGCCATCGACCTGGACGCGTGAGATCGTAGCCCGGTGGCTGTGCAACGGAGTTTCGACGAGCTGGTGGCGGAGGCCGCCGCGGCGCCGGTCGACGGCTGGGAGTTCTCCTGGCTGGACGGGCGGGCCACCGAGGAACGGCCGTCGTGGGGCTATCAGCGGCTGATCGGGGGGCGCCTCGCCCTGGCCGGAGCGGCGCTGGACATCCAGACCGGTGGTGGTGAAGTGCTGGCCGGCGTCCCGCGGCTCCCCGCGGTCACCGCCGCGACCGAGGCATGGCCGCCGAATGTCGCCAAGGCGACGGCACTGCTGCGGCCGCGCGGTGTCGTGGTCGTGGTCGACGACGGCGAACCACCACTCCCGTTCGCCGATGTGGCCTTCGACCTGGTGATCAGCCGCCATCCGGTCACGGTGCACTGGACCGAGATCGCCCGCGTGCTCGAACCGGGAGGCATCTACCTCGCCCAGCACGTCGGCCCGGCGAGCGTGTTCGAACTCTGCGAGTTCTTCCTCGGCCCGCAACCGCAGGCCGTGCGCAGCCGCCGTCACCCCGAAACCGCCCGTGCGGACGCCGAAGCAGCGGGCCTCGACGTTGTCGACATCCGAGCCGAGCGGCTGCGCATGGAATTCCGCGACATCGGCGCGGTGATCTACTTCCTGCGCAAGGTCATCTGGATCGTTCCCGGCTTCTCCGTCGAGGCCTATCGCGACCGTCTCCGTGAACTCCACGAACGGATCGTCACCGACGGCCCGTTCATCGCCCACTCGTCGCGCTTCCTCATCGAGGCCCGCAAGCCACGGGCCCGCTGAGTCCGCGGCGGCGCGACCATCGTCGACATCACGCCGCGGGCGGCATGAGCACGCTGTCGATCATGTACACGGTGGCGTTCGCGGTGCGGACACCGCCGCAGACCACGTTCGCGTCGCCGACCTTCAGCTCGTCACCGGACCCGGTGACCGTGACCTCGGCGCCCTCCACGGTCTGGTGCGTGCCTGCGATCTCCGATGGCGCGATTTGGCCGGGGACCACGTGGTAGGTGAGGATCTCGGTGAGGGCGGCCGAGTCGGTCTTCAATGTCTCGACGGTCGCCGGATCGATCTTCGCGAAGGCCGAGTCGACGGGTGCGAACACGGTGAACTGGCCGCCGTTGAGGGTGCCGACCAGGTTGACGTCGGGATTGAGCTCGCCCGAGACCGCCGACACGAGAGTGGTGAGCATCGGATTGTTGGACGCGGCGACCGCCACCGGCTCCTCGGCCATTCCGCTGATGGAGCCGGGGCCGCTCGGAACCTGGGCGGCGTATTCCGCGCACCCCGGCCCGACCAGGCCGGACGCGGCATCCGCACCGGTGGTGTTCGGCGCTGAGGTCATCGGTGCGGGGGATGTCGACGCGGTGGTGCTCGAGCCGTCGTCGGAACAGGCCGCGACGCCGAGCGTCGAGCCGAGGAGCATGGTCGCTACGAGGGTTCTGCGCAGGTATCGCATGATTCTTCCGTCACTTCCGTCGGCGTGCGGCACGATGCCGCACGGTGTGGATGCCACGGAGTCCGGCTGGCCCGGCCGCTCGGATGGCTGCACTCTGTCGCTCGAATGAATGCCGGCCTCACCACCCGACACAATCGATGATCGGCACGGGATAGGTTGCCGGATCGATGTTCTCGCGCCAGGGACGATGAATTCGCGTGCCGGGCAGGTCCGCCAGCTCTGGCAGCCACCGCCGCACGCAGGTGAACAGTGCCATGGCGATGCTCATCGCGCGCAGAGGGGTCGCACATCGTCACGTCCACCGGTCGCCGGCGAGGTGAGGTACACGCACGGGTCCTGGCCCGCTGCCCGGATCGCGTCGTCGACCTGCTGCCAGGTGGGGGCGTCCAGCGCCGGGGTGCGCGAGAGTACGAAACCGGAGAGCCTGCTCGGGGAGGTGACCAGTGCCCACGAGTAGTCCGGGCCGAGCGCGGTCACGACATAGTTGGTGGCACCCTCGCGCTCACCCTGACCGGGAACGCTGGGGAAGCTCACGTGCAGTTGTGCGTTCGTGACGGGGTCGTTCACCGTGGCGGTGCCGCGGATCTCGTCGACGCCGCCGGTCCAGGTGTGGCAGCGGTTGTGGACCCCGATGTCGCCCCGGGGGTCGAGGGTGTAGACGGCGGTGGTGTCGCGCGCGCAGTTGAGATTGAACACCTGCGGAATCGCCGCGAGCTGACGCCATTCGCCGAGATAGCGATCGAGATCGAGCCGCGGAACGGGCGCGGGCGGCGCGGCGACCGCGGCGCCGGCGAGGCTCGCGGACGCGGCGAGTAGCACGGCGGTGATCCATGAACTACGTCGAGTGCGCACGGGAACTCCTCGAGATCGATGGTGTAGCCATTCTACCAGAAAACGATGCATAATCGATTCATGAATCCGCCGGCTCGCCGAAATTCCGCGATGTCGGACCGGCCTCCCGGCAGGGCCACGCCGACGCGCGGGGACCCGGCTGTGGAGTGCGGGCCGGGGCGTTCGGGGCACAATGAGGCTGTGCCCGCCGCTCCCGCCTCCGCCGTGGCGGGCTATCCGGTGCGCGCGGTGGCCGAACAGCTCGGCATCCCGACCGCCACCCTCCGCAGCTGGAACCGCCGCTATGGGATCGGGCCTGCGCAAGACCGTCCGGGCCGCCACCGGCTCTACACCGACGCCGACATCGCCGTGCTCGAGCGCATGCTCGAACTGATCGGCGGCGGTGCGAGTCCGGCGGGCGCCGCGGCGGCGGCGCGGGGCCCCGCGCCGGTACTCGGAGACCGTGCGGCCCTGCTCGACGCGGCGTTCGCCTTGGACACCACCGCCGCCTGCGCTCATCTGGATGCACACGTTCGGGCCTACGGTGTCGTGCGGACCTGGGAAGCGCTGTGCCGCCCCGCCTTTGCCGATATCGTCGCGCGCCAGGGTGCCGGCGAGGCCTGTATCGATGCCGAGCACCTCCTGTCGTGGTCGATCGCGGCGGTCATGCAGCGGGTGACACCCGCGCCGGGTGGTGCGCCGGTGCTGCTGGCGTGCACCAGCGGCGAAACACATTCGCTGCCACTGGATGTGGCGCGTGCCGCGTTGGCGCAGGCCGGGATCGGTGCGCGCATGCTTGGCGCCGACGTTCCCACCGACGCGTTGTCCGGCGCGCTGGCCCGGCAGGCGGGCGCGTCCGCGGTGCTGCTGTGGTCGCAGCGCGAGTCGACCGCGCTGACCTCGGCGGTGCTGGCCTGCGCGGCGGCCGGAGCGCGGGTGCTCGTCGGCGGGCCGGGCTGGGATGTCGTGATGCTGCCCGACGCGGCCGAGCGGATCGGTGGTCTGGCTGACGCGGTGGAAGCCCTCAGCTGATCCTGGCGTGGAGTCATCCTGCTAGGTGTGGCCGATAAACGATGCAATAGTGATGCAATTGCGGAGTGCGCCCGCCAGCTCTGTCTGTGGTTTCAGTCGTCATCGGTGGATGGCTTGGTCCGGCCGAGGTGCCGCAGGGTCTCCTCCAGTCCAGCTGTGCGGAAGGTGTGCCCGGCGTCGGCCAGCCGTGACGGAGGCCCCGGCCAGGTGGCTCCAGTAGTCAGAATCCCTGGTCGCGGACGCTACATCCAAAGAGGTACTGCCGACTATACCTAGTGGTATGGTCGCCCATCGTGCGTGCAACGGTGCAGCACGGAAGGGCTCGACCATGGAATATCCGATCGAACGCCGCCGGTTTCTGCGGATGACCGGCGCGGGTCTGCTCGGTGCGGTGCTGATCGAGGCGCCTGCCTCCGCTGCCCCCGTCGCACCGCCCGGGATACGGAGTCCACTGCTGTTCCATTCCCCGGCGGTCGAACCGTTCGTCGACGAAATGCCCCGACTGCCCGTGGTGCGCGGTGACCGGCTCGACCTCGTCGCCTCGACCACCACCCACCGCTTCCACCGTGACCTGCCGGAATCACCGGCGCTGGGCTACAACGGGATGAGCTACCTGGGACCGACGATCGAACATCCGGTGGGATCGCCGCTGCGGGTGCGCTTCGAGAACCGGATGACCACGCACCCGCTCGCGGCCGACATGGACACGAGCCTGCACGGTGTCGCCGAGAGTTTCCGCGCCGCTCCGCCGTCCTCGCTGCATCTGCACGGTGGTGTGACACCGCCGGACAGCGACGGGCATCCCGAGCAACTCGTCCACCCGGGCGGCGGCATCGACCACGATTTCCCCATGGCCCAGGACGCCGGACACCTGTGGTACCACGACCACGCGATGGGCATCACCCGCGTGAACGTCTACGCCGGACTGGCCGGAATGCTGCTGCTGCGAGACGAATTCGACACCGGCGAACCCGGCAATCCGCTGGGTCTGCCCGCCGGGGAGTTCGAGATTCCCTTGGTGTTGCAGGAGAAGCTCTTCACCGCCGACGGGCGTCAATCGGTCCGGTCGACGCCGGTGGTGCCGGAAGGTGGCTGGGAAGGCGGGGCGGTCGGGGACATCGGACTGGTCAACGGCAAGATCTGGCCGTATCTGCCGGTCGCGCGCGGCCTCTACCGCCTCCGGGTGCTCAACGCCGCCTCGTTCAGTGTGTGGAATCTGTTCTTCGGCAACCGGATGCGGTTCTGGGTGATCGGCAACGATCACGGCCTGCTCGACGCGCCCGTCGCGGTGCACGAGCTGCGGTTGTCACCGGGCGAACGAGTCGATCTGCTGGTCGATTTCACCGAACTGGACCCGGGCGAGACGGTCGAACTGCGCAACGACGAGGCGCCGGTCTTCCAGGCCGCGATCCTCGGCGAGGTCACGATGCCGAAGTTCTGCCAGTTCCGGGTGCGGGATCGGCCGGGCTTCGCCGGTGGTGTACCGGAACGGTTGCGCGGCGGCACATTCGGGCCGCCGGTGCTGCCGGCGATCGAGACGCCGACCGTGGTGCGCACCGTCACGGTGAGTCAGCCCTACGAATTGCGGGTGCCGCCGGCGATCATGTCGCTGAACAACCTCACCTTCGCCAGCCCCGACATCGAATTGCCACGCCAGGGCACCGTCGAGCAGTGGGACATCGTCAACATCACGCCCGATCCGCACCCGATCCACCTGCACCTGGTCACTTTTCGCATTCTCGGCCGGACGCCACTGCGGACGGTCGACTATCAGCTGGCCCATCCGCAGCCGCCGGTCGGACAGAAATGGGTGCCGTCGGCGCACGGCTTCCTGGCCGGTCCGAGGCAGCCGCCGCAGCCATGGGAAGCGGGTCGCAAAGACATCGTGCGCGTCGACGGCGGGACGGTCACCAGCATCATCGTCCGGTTCCCTACCGCGGCGGAACTCGGCTTCGATCCGGACGCGACCTTCCCGCGCCGGGCCGCGACCGAACTCGCGGGGGCGGACGGCCATGGTGGGCACCGCGTCGCCGACCATGCGGGCCATCACCCCGACGACCTGCAGGGCTACGTCTGGCACTGTCACCTGCTCGACCACGAGGACCACGACATGATGCTGAAGTACCGCATCGTGCCGTAGGAGCGACAGCATTCCATACTTTCGGGTACGGACATATGTGCTTAGTAGTATGGTCGGTGCAACGCGACGCCGATCGCAGTCGATGAGCGAAGTGAACGTCAGGAGGCCGACAGTGGCCGAAATCGTCGAAGATCACGTCCAGCCGCCGGTGAAATGCCCCACGGCTTTTCGCTATTGGGAGGCGCGCGGCACGCCGGCGGTTCGCCGGATCGAACGCATCTTCGCGGCCGTGACCAGGCAACCGCTGTTCCCCAGCGACGAGCAGGCTGCTGCCCTGTGTGCGGACCTGTTCACCGGCGACCCGGTGGCCGAGCGGTTCGTCGCCGAGGTGATGTACGGCGAGATCGGATCGAAAGCCGGTCGCCGGATGCTGGACACGGCCCTCGCCGAGGGTATCGATGCGGTGCCCGACGCACCGGAATCCATGCGCGCGCTGTTCGCCGAGTTCGAGACGGTACCCGACTGGGTGGTGCCCGAACTGGTGGAACAGGGCGCGGCCATCTGGCGGCGCTGGGGCACCATGCTGTTCAGCTTCGCCGGTGCCGAAACCCTCGAGATGTACACCGAAGCCGCGGTCGCGACCCCGCTGTCGCTGGCGGGCGGGTACGCCGGGGACAGCGCGCTGCGCCGGTTCCTGGAGACCACCCGCTTCTGGATGGACGTCTCCGCCCGCGACGCGCTGCTCACCCCCGGCTCGGCAGGCCGGGCCACCGCACTGAAGGTGCGGGTCATGCACGTGTCGGTGCGGGCCAAGGTCGCCGACCATCCGGAGTGGGACATCGAACGCTGGGGTCTGCCGATCAGCCAGACCTACCAGATGCTGACCCTGCTCGGCGGCAGCGTGACGCCCGGCCTCGGTTTGTGGGCGCTGGGATATCAGACGACACCGTCGGAAATCCGCGCGCTGCTGCACTTTCAGAAGTACATGGGCCATCTGCTCGGCGTGCGGCTGCGCTGGTATCCGGAGACGGTCCTCGACGCGCTGCGGGTGCTGGCCATGACGATCGCGTCGCGGTCCTACGACGCCGGGCAGCACGGAACGGAACTGATCGAGTCCTATCCGGCGGCGTTCGCGCCTCGTGACGGCCACCGTGGCCTGACCCGGTGGCGCGAGATGTACAACTACCGGATCAACTCCGTCTACTCCGCGATGTACATGGCGCCCGGCACCCGCCGCCGCTACACCATGCCGCCCGCGTTTCCGTGGATCGCCATTCCGATCCTGCGCTTCCCACTGATCACCGCGATGGAGATCGTGCGCCGAGCCTGTCCGCCGTTCGCGCGGGTGCACGAGAAGCTCATGCTCGCGCATCGCGAGAACTGGTACCGGGCCCAGATGCAAGGTCGCGAAGCGGCCTTCGACGCCAGCGGCGCGCTGCGCCGATGAACCCACCGAAAGCAGCCATGAGTACCGCAGACATCGTCGAAGTATGGAACGGGCCAGGACGCCAGGACGGTGCGCTGACACCGGTGCAGCCCCGGCACAACGGATTACATCCGTCGCCGAGCAAACTGGCCTTCGAACACTGGTATTTCGACGCGCACCTCGACACCGGCCACGTGGTGATCGGCTTCCTGACCAAACGCCGCCCCGAGGATCTTCCCCTCGCGCGGCCCTGGGTGGAGATGATGGTCTACGCGCCCGACGGAACCCGTCGTCAGGTGTCGCAGCGCTATCCGCGCTCGGCCACCTCGTTCGCCACCGATGGCTGCGACGTGCGCGTCGGCCACAACACCGCGCGCACCGAATTCCGGGCCTACGGACTCCCGACCCACCACCTGCACATGGCCGAGGACGGCATCGTCTTCGACCTGCGGTTCCACAACGAAGTGCCCAGCTGGATGCCGGGCAAGGGCGAAACCCGCTTCGGCGCCAAGGATTCCTTCGGCTGGATGGTCGGCGCCCCGCGGGCACGAGTGACCGGCGCGATCGAACTCGACGGTGTGCGGCACGAGGTCACCGGGCGTGGATACCACGACCACAACTGGGGCGTCGGCGACATGAAGAAGATCATCGAGCGCTGGCATTGGGGACGGCTGTACGTCGAGGACTACTCCCTGCTGTTCGCCTCGGTACTGACCCAGCAGCGCCGCGGCGGGCACGAGATCAGCCCGCTGATGCTCGCGCACCACGACGAGATCGTGCTGTCCACCGGCGAGACCAGGCTCACCGAAGGACCGGCGCGCTTCGACACCACCGCGGGACGGACCTACCCCGAGTGGGTCGAGTTGCACGTGCCGGACCGGCTCGAGCTGCGCCTGGACGTGGTGCGGGTCATCCATGCCCACGACCTGCTCGACGATCTTCCCGTGGTGCGGTCGGGCCTGATCAAGCCGCTGGTGCACCGGCTGGTCGGGCATCCGGGCTACTTCCGGTTCGAGTCCACCTTCGATCTGACGGTGCGCACCGAGGCGGGAACCCGGCGACGGACCGGTTCGACCCTGCACGAACTGGTCGCGCTGACGTGAACCGGTGGGTCAGTGGGGCGTTTCCTTGCTGGTGATGAACCGGAAGAACTCGCGACGCTGATCCTCGGTCGGCACGGGGAGGTTCTGGTTCCCGTGGACGAAGCCGATCCCGGCGAAGCACATCAGGCCTGCCCGCATCTCCGCTTGTTCCGCGGAGAACCCCATGTCGACGAGGGTGTCGGACAGCGCGTGGAAAATCCGCTGATCCAGTGCCTTCACGGCCTCGGCGACCTTGGCGTTCGTGCGGGCCCAGTCCCGGACCGCGAGTTCGACCTGCCACACCCGCTCCGCGGTGAGCAACTCGCCCATGCGGGCCAGGCGCTGCTGCGGGGGGAGCTCCTCGAGGCCGTGGAAGCCGCGCGCCGCGTCGTTCTGATCGGCGCACCAGAACTGCGCCGTGGTTTCCAGGAGTTGATCGATGCCGTCGAAATGCCAGTAGAAGCTGCCTTTGGTCACCCCGAGTTCGTCGCACAGCTTGGCGATGGTGATCGCGGCGACGCCGTCGCGCAGGAGCACGGTCAGTGCCGCGGTGGTCCAGTCCTCGACGCCGAGCCTGCGGGCAGCGCGTCCGGCTGCCGCTGCCTTGCGCTTGGACACCGGCGCTGGCGGTCGCGGGTTGCTGGCACCTTCGGTCATGGTCGCCTTCCGTGTCGGCACCGCGCCAGCCTATCGCCCGGCAATGCTGTGACCGGGGAGCGGGCAGTTGGCCGTACACCATAGTACGGCCAGACCTACCTGAAGGTATGGATTGGTCGTTTGTTACGCGCCGAGGAGGCCGATATCGGTGTCGAGCACCGCCGCCTGTTCGACGAGGACGCGTGTCTCCGGCGCGTCGCCGACGCGGTCGACGAGGTCGGCGCGCGAGATGACGAGCAGACCGCCGTCGTCGTCCCCGGCACCGGATCGGATACCGACGTGGCCTTCCGAGAGCACCAGGCGTGCGTCGGGTGCGTCGTCGTCGAGCAATCGGCGCAGGGTGGCTTCGGTGACGTGGCCGCCCGCCCCGGGGGCGCCGGTGTCTTCCATGGCCTCCGCGAGTTCGCGGCGCAATCGTTGAACCGTTTCTTGGTCGCCGACGTCGCCGGCGGTGGTGATGTCCTGTCGCAGTTGAGCGACGATGTCCCGAGATACCACGGCGTTCTCCTTTGCTACCGGCATGACCATCGATGGTGGCCGTCGGAGATCGGCCACATGGTGGCGGTACCGCAGAATCCAGGTCCTAAACAGACCCGGTGCCGGTTCGGCGCCTCAGGTCGTCACCCGGGTCGCGATGACCATGGCGGCCGCGAGGCCGAGACTACCGGCGGCGCCGAGCAGGAGGGATTCGGTGAGGACGGACAGGCCGAAAAGGAAGAACACGCAGGTGGCCAGCACAATGGCGATGCTGGGCAGATCCATGCTCGTCGTACTCGGATTCCGACTACGTGAGTTGGTCATAGCTATGGCATGCCCGGATGACCAGTGGGCAAACGTCATTCGTACGGACAGTTGCTTTGCCGTTTGATTGCGAACAGTCCTGCGCGGTGAAAGCCATGGGGGCTCAACCGGATCGGCTATCCTGGGGGCGATTCAGGAAGGCTTCTCATGCCCATCAGATTTCGTCAGCGCAAGTCCTTCGGCCCGCTGAAGCTCAATTTCACCCAGTCCGGACTGTCCTCGTGGAGTATCAAGATCGGTCCGTGGACCTGGAACTCCCGCACGAGGAAGAACAGTGTCGACCTTCCCGGTCCGCTGAGCTGGCGTCAACGCTGAGTACTCACCGCTCGTAGTCGGTCAATTGCTCTGCACGGCCTTGACCCGGCGCCGCAACAGGCAGAACTCGTTGCCCTCCGGGTCGGCCAGCACGTGCCACGATTCGGCGCCCGTCTGCCCGATGTCGATCTTGCGCGCACCCGCGTCGAGCAGCCGCTGCAACTCCGCGTCCTGATCGCGGTCGGTGGGACTCACATCCAGGTGCAGCCGCAGCTTCTCCCGCTTCGGCTCAGTGGTGGGACCGAACACCAGAGTGGGTTGCGGTCCGCCCGATCCTGTCCCGGGCGGGCCGATCTCCACATAGCCGTCCTCTTCGTCGATTTCGACGTAGCCGAGGACTTCACACCAGAAGTCCGCCAGCAGTCGCGGGTCGGCGCAATCGATGACGAATTCGGTGATCCGGCAGGCCATGCCTGCGACAGTACGCGCGCACGCCGTTCGACACGGCGAATCTCCCCGTCATCGCCGGGACGAACGCGCGTCCGTGACGGAATGCGGGTAGTCGACTACTCGTGAGGTTGTCGATCGGGGCGGTGACGATGGTGTGCACGCTCGGTGAGCGCGCAGACAGCATCCCGTCACTGCGGAAAGGGCTGACGATGACTGCCGACATGAATACCAGCCGGATCGGTGACTTCGTCGCGGTCGACGAAGTGGTGTCGACCGGGTACGACAGTGGCTTCCTCGGGCCCGGTATCGGGGTTCCGGAGCTCGATGCCGCGGTGCGCGGGGACGCGGTGCGCCTCGACGGTTCCGAAGTCATCAGGTACACGCACTTCTCGTTGGCACTGAGTGCCGCGCGGCGCTTTGCGTTCTGGGTGGGCTGGAATATCGATGGCGCCGCGATGAAACGGATCGGCAGGCGCGGTATCGACTTCGTCAAAGACTCGCGGATCCCGGCCGACGTGCAGGTGGGTAATGAGCTCTACCAGGGTAATCGGCTCGATCGTGGGCACCTGGCGCGGCGGGCTGACCTGCTGTGGGGCAGTGAGAGCGAAGCGGAGAAGGCCAATATCGACTCGTTCTTCTACACCAACATCACCCCGCAGATGGACGACTTCAATCAGAGCAGCCGCCGCGGAGTGTGGGGGCAGCTCGAAGACGCGGTGTTCGCCGATGTCGACGTCGACGACCTGAAGGTGACGGTGTTCGGGGGACCTGTCTTCGGCGCCGATGACCGCGTCCACCGCGGGGTGGCGTTGCCGAAGGAGTACTGGAAGGTGATCTGCTTCGTCGAGGCGGGCAGGCTCACCTGCCGCGTGTTTCTGCTGACTCAGCAACTCGACCTGCGCGAAGCGCTCGAACTCGACGAGTTCCGGGTGTTTCAGGTCGCGCTGACCGAGATCGAGGAGCGGACGCGGCTCCGCTTCCCGGCCGCCCTGCACGATGCTGACACCCTCGCGACCACCGAGCTGACAGGGGTGCGCGAACCGCTGGAGTCCACCGCCGATATCCGGTGGTAGCCGGTGGCGGAGTGGAGGTGGCGGTTGCCGGCCCGGTAGGGGCAGCGCCCGGTGGGCGCGCTGGTGCGCGGCAACCGCCTGCCTACCGGTCCAGGAGAACGGCCATCCCGTCCCCGGCGGCGGTCTGTGGGTGATCCAGATCGGCGATACCCTGCCGTGCTGACTCCAAACAGGGGCGGCTCGTGACTGGCTGGCAAAGCCCGGTTACGGCTCGGCCCCGATGACAGTCAGGTCGGCAGGGCCTCGCGCATTGGCGAGTGAACTGACCGTCGCTGTGCCGAACACACCCTTGCGGTCGTACACCGCCGCCGTGCCGATCACGATGCCGTCCTGCGCGATCCGATCGAGGCCGATCAGCCCGGCCTCGCCGCCCTCCGGTAGCCGGGTCAGGGTGAGCGTCGCGTCGGCATTGATGTATTCGAGGCCGTTGCTGCCGAGATTGGCGATCACGTTGGTCACGTCGGCCAGGCCCGCGACGAACTGGAACGGCGTCGGTTGCTCACCGGCCACGACCGTGACCGGGTGGTGCCAGATTCCGGTGCGCCCGGTGTTGTGGTGGGTGCGCGGATCCGGTCCCCAGCCCGTGTCCTCGCTGAAGTACACCCGATCCTGGCCGGGTGCGGGAAGCCGATCGGTCGGCGGGGGATCGGCGGTCGTGTCGGGTGACCAGCAGAGGCCGTCCGGCGCGGGCCCGGGGCGCAGGTACAGCGCACCGGCGCGGGCGACCGGTCTGTCGTCCTGGATCAAGACGACGTCGAAGAGCGCCAGCCGTCGCCCGTCGCGAACCACGGTGAGACGAGTCCTGCAGGGGCGCATGAACACCGGACGGAACAGGTCGAGCGTCCACCGGACCGGGCGCAGATCGGTGCGGCCCCTGGCCGTGACCTCGCGTTCGACCGCACGTGCCAGGGCGGCGCCGACAGCCATACCCCGCAACTGGCCGCCGTCCCAGCCGCTGCCCGCGTGCGGCTCCGGGATCAGCACCTCGGCATGTGTGTGCGAATCGGATATCGCGCGAAAGAATGCGTGGCTCACCGGCGGACTCCTTTGTGGTATCAGCAGTCTCGCCTGACACGCGGCGTCGATGGCGCGCGACTCACTGGAGGCCCCCGTAGTGGTGAGTCGGCGAATACTTCATCTTGCGCCCGATCTGCGCGGTTCGCTACCCGGGCGACCGGAATCATCGGTGCCGGTCGGTTCGGTGGGACACAATCAGGTCCGAGCTCGCTGGAACGATCAGCGAGCCGGACGAAAGCCATGGTGGAGTTGTGTCGTTGCTGGAAACCCTTGTTCGTGGCGCCGCCGGGAAGGTGTTGTCCGCGCCCGGCGCGGTCTTCGACCTGCTGCCGATTCACCGTCCCGTCGTCGACGGGCAACGGCTCAGCGGCAGGATGCAGATGTTCTCCGCCATCGGCAAGCGCGACCTGCTGGCGCTCACGCCGCCTACCGCTGCGCGGCGGCGACGGCTGGACTGGTTCATGAGCCTGGCGACCGCCGTGCCGACCGGTCCGGTCGAGACCTCCGAGATCGCCGTCCCCGGTGCCCTCCGCGCGCGGATCTACACGCCACACAGCGCGGACGGCGCGCTGCTGGTGTTCATCCACGGTGGTGGCTGGCATGTGGGCAGCATCGACGGCTACGACGGGCTGGCCCGATTCCTGGCCGACCGGTCCGGTGTCACGGTGCTCACGGCCGATTACCGGCTCGCCCCGGAACACCCGTTCCCGGCCGCCTACGACGATGTCGCCGCGGTGTTCCGCTACGTGGTCGACAATGCCGAAACACTCGGTGTCGACCCCGCCCGGATCGGCATCGGCGGCGACAGCGCGGGTGGGAATCTGGCCGCCGCGGTGGCGTTGCATCTGCCTGCCCGGTATCGCCCCGCGCATCTTTCGCTGCTGTATCCGGTCCTGGACGGTGACCTCGACCGTCACGTATCCAGTGACCTGTTCACCACCCCGCTCGACAAGGGCTGCGTCGAACGGGCCATCACCTGGTACGCCGGCACCGAGCAGCATCGGGTGGATCCGCGCTTCTCCGTGCTGTCCGCCGACGATGTCAGCGCGCTCCCGCCGACCCATGTGGCCACCGCCGGGATGGATGTCCTGCGTGACCAGGGGACCGCACTGGCGGAGCGGCTCCGCGCCGCAGGCGTCGCGGTCCGGCTGCGCCAGTTCGACAACCTCCCGCACGGCTTCGCCAGCACGCTCGTCGATCCGCAAGCACGCTCGGCGGCAACGGAATTCGCCGAGGTTGTCCGCGCCGGGCTCGGGCCGAGCGAGGCATAGACCGCGCTGCGCGCCGGAACGGTTCAGTCGTCGGCGGGTGCTTTCGCCGGCCGTTTCCGGCGCGCTGTCGTCTGGTCGATGCGCGGATCCTCGGTCACCGCATAGTGTTTCACGTATTCCGACAGGAACGCCTGAACCGTCGCCGTGGCCGGGATGGCCAGCAGCGCGCCGACCGCGCCGAGCAGCGCGCCGCCCGCCAGCACCGCCAGCAGCGCGATCGCGGCATTGACGTCGACGGTGCGCGCGGTGATTCGCGGCTGGAGCAGGTAGTCCTGGACCCACTGGTACACCACCGCGAACGCGATGACCCAGACCGCGTCGAGCGGGTCGACCGACAGCGCGACGAACACCGGCAGGATCGCGGCGATGTAGGTGCCGATGGTCGGGATGAACGCGGAGATCACGCCGAACCACACGCCCAGCGCGATGGGGTTGGGCAGACCGAGGATCGCCAGGAACGCACCGTGCGCGATCGCGGAGACGATGGCGAGCAGCAGCCGCGAGTACAGGTAGCCGCCGGTCTTGTCGATGGCGAGATCTCATGCGTGCAGGAAGGTCTGCTGATGGGCGGGTGGCAGCATCGAGCAGACGGTGCGCCGCACCTTGGGGCCGCCCGCGGTGAGATAGACGCTGAACAACGCGATCGTCAGGACCTGCGCCAGCCCGCCCAGCACGGTCGTCGACACGCCCCAGACATTGTCGGCGGCGGTGCGGGCGTAACCCTCGATCAGGTCGGACTCGCGCAGCAGCCGCTGACTCAGATCGTGCATCGTGAAGTGCTGGCCGAAGGCGCGATTGACCCAGTCGATGCCCTCGTCGACCAATCGCGGCGTCTCGTGGGCCAGGTTCGTCGTCGTCTCCACCAGCAACGTCACCAGTGCGGCGAGGAAAGCCAGCACACAGGCGAAGGTGCCGAGGAACACCAGACCGGTGGCGAGTCCGCGTGGCACGCCGCGCCGCACCAGCACCGCGACGGCGGGCTCCATCGCCAGGGAGATGAAGAAGGCGACCAGCAGGATGATCAGGAGGCCGAGCAGCCGGTGGAACGCCCAGTCGGCGAGCAGGAACAGCCCGAAGAAGACCAGGGCCAGCGCCATCGCCCGAGGAAGCCACGGCGGCATCCCGGTGCGCGTGCGCGGCGGCGGTTTCTCCGGGGAATCGTTGTCCACGGCTCCCAGTGTCGCCCCGGACCGGCCGCGTCCCCGGCACCGACGCGGCCCTGGACGCATTTCTAGAACACGTTATAGTTTTCCCAGGCGGCGACCATGTCGACGGCGCGTCCGCCCGGAAGGTGGTACAGGTGCGGACCTGGGATTTGTCAGCCGACGTCGTTGTCGTCGGATACGGCGGCGCGGGTGTGGTGGCGGCGCTGGCCGCGCGGGAAGCGGGCGCCGACGTCCTCGCGATCGACCGCTATCTGGGCGGCGGTGCGACGGCGCTGTCCGGTGGCATCGTGTACGCGGGTGGCGGCACCTGGGTGCAGCGCGCCGCGGGCATCGACGACGACGTCGAGAACATGCTCGCCTATCTGCAGGCCGAGGTCGGTGACGCGGTGAGCGCGCCGACACTGCGCCGATTCTGCGAGGAGTCCCCGGCGTCGATCGACTGGTTGTCCGCGCACGGCGTGCCGTTCCAGCCGTCGGTGTGCCCGTACAAGACGTCGTACCCGACCGACGACTACTACCTCTACTTCTCGGGCAGCGAGAACTCCGGCGGCTACCGGGAACTGGCGAAGCCGCGCCAGCGCGGTCATCGCGCGCACGGCCCCGGTGTGTCCGGCAAGGCGCTGTTCGGACCGCTGGCCGAGTCGGCGGCCGCGCGTGGTGTCCGCGTCCGAACCGGGTCGAGGGCAACCCGCCTCGTTGTCGAGGACGGGCGGGTGACGGGCCTCGAGGCCGTCACAATCGACGGTGCGCCCGCGGCGGTGCGGCGCCGGTTCGCCGTGCTGGCCCGCATCTCGGCGAAACCCGGTGTGTACCACCCTGGTCTGCGCCGGGTAGTGGAGTCGCTACTGGCCCGGATCGAGCGCAAGCACGGACGGCGGGTGCGGATCCAGGCGAGATCCGGTGTCGTGCTCACGACGGGTGGGTTCATCGCCAACCAGGCGATGGTGGCCCGGCATGCGCCCGCGTACCCGTGGTCGCAGGGGCTGCCGCTCGGCACCGCCGGTGACGACGGCAGCGGCATCACCATGGCGCGGGACATCGGCGCGGCGAGCGGCAAGATGGACGCGCTGTCGACGTGGCGCTTCATCGCGCCGCCCAGTGCGCTGTTCGGCTCGATCGCCGTGAATCGCCTGGGGCAGCGCATGATCGACGAATCCCGCTACGGCGCCGCCCTGGGCGCCGCCGTCGCGACCAGTCCCGGCCATCGGGCGTGGCTGCTGATCGATGCCGAGCTGGAAGCGGAAGCTCGCACCCAGATCGGTCCGCAGTCGGTGTGGTTCCAGCGTATGCAGACCGAGCGGCTGTGGCGGATCGGGCGAGTCTCCGGCCGCACCGTCGAGGAGGTCGCCACCCGCGCCGGTATCGACCCGGTCACCCTGCGCGACACCGTGGACGCGCACAACCAGGCGATCGAGCACAACCGGCCCGATCCGCTGGGCAAGCCCGACGATATCCGGCGCCCGATTCGCACCGGACCCTTCGCCCTGCTGGACATCTCGTTCACCGCACGGCTCACCTACCCGATGCCCATGCTCACCCTCGGTGGTCTGCTGGTCGACGAGGACACCGGCGCCGTCCGCGCCGAATCCGGCGACATCATCCCCGGCCTCTTCGCGGCGGGGCGCGCCGCGGTCGGTATCTGCTCGAACTCCTACGTCAGCGGCCTGTCGCTGGCCGACTGCGTCTTCTCCGGCCGCCGCGCGGGCGCACACAGCGTCCAGCCTGCCCCGCGCAGCTGAGGGGAAACCGCGAAACAGCCGGCGGGCTCGTGATGGCGCGGGCGAGGACCTCGTCCAGCACCTGCGCGGTGCCCGGAACGTCCAACTGCGAGTTGTCGATGATCGGCAGCCCCGACCCGTACCAACCCGCCATCCGCCCGTGGATCCGCGCGACCTCCTCGTCGGAGAGGCGGCGGTTGCCGTGACGGGCGGCGTTGCGCTCCAGGACGATCTCCAGGCCGGGCAGCAGGACGAC